>CAZSHQ010000019.1:0-10989 GCA_964606995.1 uncultured Dehalococcoidia bacterium
CCAATTTTCTTAGCAATAGTCACTGTAGTAATTCCAATATTTGCTCCAACATCAACTACCGTCATTCCCTCTTTCACTATTGATTTTAAGAATTTCACTTCTGCCCCTTCATGGGGATTAGCTTCCAGAAAGTTCTGAAAAGCTAATGAGTCATAGACGAAAAACTCCATATCTCACCTCCTATCCCTTCTATCTCTTCTATTTGCTAAAGGGGACCACTTCGCCTCGATGACCATTTACCATTCCTTATACTGCTCTACACTGGAGGAAGGTGGCAAGCGCCGGTACTACAGGTGGATCAGCTAGATCTTCCTGACGCCGCCGGGTGGTTCCCTGTCGAGAGCCTGACCGTACTGGCAGTGGCCAACGCCATTCCTCGTCGGGTTCGTGGCTTGGCCCATCTAGCAAGCTGTTTACTACTCCCCGCCAGCCGTCTAGACTAGGGAGCACCATGAAGGTTCACCTCCCCTACGGACGCCCGGGCCTGGAGGTGGCGCTGCCGGATCAGGCCCAGGTGCTCCTGCCCGAGCGCGTGCCCGCCCTGGCCCGACCGGAGCAGGCCATTCGCCAGGCCCTGCGCCAGCCTATCGGCTCGGCGCCCCTGGCGGAGCTGGTGCGACCCGCCCACAGGGTGGCCATCGTCTTCAGCGATATCACCCGCCCGACGCCCAACCACATCCTCCTCCCCGCCATCCTCACCGAACTCGCTGCCAGGGGAGTGCTCGAGGAGAACGTCGCCCTCATCAACGCCACCGGCATGCACCGCCCCAACACTCGCGAGGAGCTGATAGCGATGCTGGGGCAGGAGGTCGTCGACCGCTATCGCATCGTTCAGCACGACGCCAGAGACAAGAGGCAGCAGGCCTTCCTCTCCAAGAACGAGCGCGGGGCAGAGATCTGGATCAATGGCGACTATATGCGGGCTGACGTAAGGATCCTCACCGGCTTCGTGGAGCCCCACATCTTCGCCGGCTATTCCGGCGGCGGCAAGGCCGTGCTGCCGGGCATCGCTGGCGCCGAGATCATCATGAGCAACCACGGCGGCCCTATGCTTGCCCACCCCAGGGCCACCTGGTGCCAGACGGAGGGGAACCCCGTCTTCGAGGAGGTGCGACGGGTGGCCCTGGCCACGCAGCCCGCCTTCATCGTCAACGTCACCCTGAACGAGCGCAAGGAGGTCACGGGCGTGTTCGCCGGGGAGATGGTCCAGGCCCACAATGCGGGCATCGCCTTCGCCGAGAGGGCGTACTTGCGGCGCCTGCCCCAGCGATACGATATCGTGGTGGTCACCAACATGGGCTACCCAGCGGACATCAATCTCTACCAGTCGGGCAAGGGGATGTCGGTGGCCGCCCAGGCGGTGAAGGAGGGCGGGGCGATCGTTCTAGCCACCGAATGCGCCGATGGCCTGGGCCAGGCCCACTACGCCGAGATGCTTGCCTGGCGACAGACGCCCCAGGAACTCCTGGACATGGTGCTAGAGCCGGGCTTCGCTGAGCTGGAGCAGTGGGGGATACAGTGCCAGACCATGGTGCAGGTCAGGGCTGACGTCCACCTCTACTCGTCGCTGGGCCCCGAACAGACGAGAAGGGCTCACCTGAAGCACTGCCCGGACGTTGGCGAAACGGTGGCCACCCTATCCGAGGATTTCCGCCGCAGGAGTGGCGGAGAAGAGCCCGCCATTCTGGTGCTGCCCTTCGGCCAGCTTGCCGTGCCACGGGTAGGGGACTGATCTAGGGCGAGCCCAGCAGGCGATCGGCCGCAGCCACCCCCGCGCCCTTCTCCAGGCGGAACCCTTGAGCCGATAGCTCCTGCTCCAGAGCGGCCAGCACCGCCAGCACGTTCTCTGCCGAAGAAGCGACACCCATGAGGCCGATGCGCCATACCTTGCCCGCCAGGGGCCCCAGCCCACCGGCGATCTCGATATTGTGCTCGTACAAGAGGGCGCGGCGCAGCTTCACATCCTCGATGCCCTCAGGGATACGCACCGTGGTGAGCACAGGCAGGCGATAGCCCTCCTGGGCATGCAGCGTCAGGCCCATAGCCTCCAGCCCGGCCCAGAGGGCCTGACCGTTGCGCTGATGACGGCCCACTCGGGCCTCTAGCCCCTCTTCCAGCACCAGCCGCAGGCCCTCGCGCAGGGCGTAGACCATAGTCATGGGCGCCGTATGGTGGTAGGCCCGCTTGCCGCCCCAGTAGTTGTCCAGGAGGGTCATATCCAGGTACCAGCTGCGCACCTTGGTCTCGCGGCTGCGGAGAGCATCGGAGGCGCGAGTACTGAAGGTCAGGGGGGCCATGCCCGGCGGGCAGGAGAGGCACTTCTGAGAGGCGCTGTGGCAGGCATCGATGCCCCAATCGTCCACCGCGACCTCGCATCCCCCCAGGGAGGTGACAGCGTCCACCAGGAGTAGGGCGCCGTGCTCGTGGGCCAGGCGGACGATATCGTCCAGGGGCTGGTGGACGCCGGTGCTGGTCTCGGCATGGACGATTGCGACCAGCTTGGTGCGGCCGGCGGCCTTGAGCGCGGCCTCCACCGCCTCCGGCTCGATGATGCGACCCCATTCGGCCTCCAGCCGCGTCACCTCCGCCCCATAGCGGGAGGCCATCTCGGCGATGCGGTCGCCGAAGAAGCCGTTGATGCAGATGACGGCCCGCTCGCCTGGCTCGATGAGATTAGCGACGGCCGCCTCCATGCCGGCGCTGCCGGTGCCAGAGACGGCGATAGTCTCCTCGTTCCGGGTGCGGAAAACAGCCCGCAGCAGGTCTTTGGTCTCGTCCATGATCCGGAGAAAGTCGGGATCGAGATGGCCCAGGATCGGCGCCATCATGGCCTGATAGACCCGGGGATGGACGTTAGAGGGCCCAGCACCCAGAAGGATGCGCGGGGGTACGTTCAGGTCGGGCAAGGCATTATCGCTCATGATGACCTCCCAGTCTATTGTTCACCCAGGCCAGCCTCGATGCGGGCCAGGAGCTTCCTGGCCAGCTCGATGGCTTGGTCAGTCGACGCGCCCTGGCCAAGGGTGTAGGTCCTTACATCGGCCAGCAGCCTATCCTTTCGAAATGTCAGGGAGACAACCTCGGCCTGGACGGCCTCCCAGCCACAGAAGGTCACCCGAGGAGCCGAGAGGAAGAAGCCGTCGGCCTCGTCGCCGATGGCGGGCAGATCAAGCTTCTCTGGCACGGCCTCCTCCGCCGGGAGGGAGGCGGCCATCGCCTCTATCGTCTGCTGCTCCTCTGCCAGTCTGGCGGCGGCATCCTCGGCGCTCGCGTAGAGCTCAAGGTCGCTTACGATACAGACAGTCTTCCCCTCCTCTTGCAGGCTCTCTTCCAGCAACGAGCGCAGGTGAAGTCCCGCCGTTCGCTGCTGAGGGTCGTCCAGACCCGCCGCAGGAAGCACATCGCTGGTGACGTCGTAGGAGAAGCCCTGGGGCAGATCATCCGCCTGGAGCATCATCGCGTCTAGCTCGTCCCCACCTCCCCCACCGCAGGCGGCGAGAGAGAAGACGGCGGCGATGGCAAAGGCGAACACTATCCCCGATAGCCACCCTGTCGGCTTACGATTCATCTCCGGCCTCCCTTCGCCAGCGCAGCACCGGCCGACGGGCAGCCGTAGCCTCGTCCAGGCGGCCGATGGGGGCAGTGTGAGGCGCTTCCTTCACCACCTGCGGCTCTTCCTGGGCCTCGCGGGCGATAGCCAGAAGGGCATCGCAGAAGGCGTCCAGGGCCTCCTTGCTCTCCGTCTCCGTGGGCTCGATCATCAGCGCCTCGTCCACGATGAGAGGGAAGTAGACAGTGGGCGGATGAAAGCCGTAGTCGATGAGACGCTTGGCGATATCCCAGGTGCGCACGCCCTTCGCCCGCTGGCGGCTGCCTGAGAAGACGGCCTCGTGCATGCAGCGGCGGTCGTAGGGCAGGTGATAGGCCTGGCGCAGGCGAGCCAGGACGTAGTTGGCGTTGATGACGGCGTTCTCGCTCACCTGGCGCAGGCCTTCGACCCCCAGGGTGCGAAGGTAGGCGTAGGCCCGCACCAGTACGCCAAAGTGCCCGTAGAACAGGCCAACCCTGCCGATGCTCCGCTCGGGCGTGGCCAGGACGAAGCCGTCGCCCTCCTTGTCGACTACGGGCGTCGGCAGGTAGGGGGCCAGATGACCCTTGACGACCACGGGCCCGGAGCCGGGGCCGCCGCCGCCGTGAGGGGTGCTGAAGGTCTTGTGCATGTTCAGATGGACGATGTCGAAGCCCATGTCGCCGAAGCGCGCACGGCCCAGGAGGGCATTCAGATTGGCGCCGTCGCCGTAGAGGAGGGCACCCTTGCGGTGGAGCATCTCAGCGATGCGGCCGATGTTGGGCTCGAACAGGCCGAGGGTGTTGGGCAGGGTGAGCATGAGGGCGGCCACGCCATCGTCCAGGGCCGAGGCCAGGGCCTGCATGTCGGTGTTGCCCTGACTATCCGACGCTACCGTCACCACCTCGAAGCCGCCCATGGCGGCGGTGGCCGGGTTGGTGCCGTGGGCGGAATCGGGCACGAGCACGCGGCTGCGGGCCTCCTCGCCCCTGTCGGCCAGGTAGGCCTTGATCATCAGAATGCCCGTAAGCTCACCCTGAGCGCCGGCCGCCGGGGCCAGACTCACGGCATCCAGGCCGGTGACCTCGGCCAGCCAGCGCTGGAGGTCGTACATCAGGGCCAGGGCACCCTGCACCGTCTCCAGGGGCTGGAGTGGGTGGAGGCCGGTAAAGCCGGGCAGGCAGGCCAGCTCCTCGTGCACCTTGGGGTTGTACTTCATGGTGCAGCTTCCGAGGGGGTAGAAGCCGCTGTCCACACTGTAGTTGAGGCGACTGAGGGCCAGGAAGTAGCGCACGATGTCGACCTGGCTTAGCTCGGGCAGGTTGAGCTCTCGGCGCAGGAACTGCGGCGGCGGCAGCTCGGCCGCAGGGACGTCGCGGGGCGGCAGGGAGCAGGCCATGCGACCGGGCTTGCTCAGGTCGAAGGTGAGGCGAGCGCCGATATCAGGCTGCCTGGGGCCATCGCTCACTCGCTGCCTCCGATCTCCGCCAGTGCCTCTACCAGGCGCTCGATCTCCTCCCGCGTGTTCATCTCCGTCAGGCAGAGGAGCAAGCCGTTCTCCACGTACTGGCTCACGTCCAACCCGCCGACGATGCCTCGCTCCAGCAGGGCGCGGTTCACCTCAGACGGCGGCCGCGGGCAGCGCACCACGAACTCCTTGAAGAAGAGCCCATCGAAAACCAGGGAATAGCCGGACAGCCGGGCGATGCCCTGAGCGGCGTAGTGGGCCTTGTGGTAGCAGAGCTCAGCGACCTGGCGCAGGCCCTGCTTGCCCATGGCCGCCAGGTAGACGGTGGCAGCCAGGGCAACAAGCTGCTGGCTGGTGCAGATGTTGGAGGTGGCCCTCTCGCGGCGGATATGCTGCTCGCGGGTCTGGATGGTGAGGACGTAGCCAGTGCGCCCCTGGGCATCGCTGGTGCGGCCGACGATACGGCCCGGCATCTGGCGCAGGTACTGCTGGCGACAGGCGAAGAGGCCGAGATAGGGCCCGCCGAAGTTCAGGGGGCTGCCTAATGACTGCCCGTCGCCGACCACGACATCGGCGCCGTACTGGCCGGGGGGTCGGAACAAGCCCAGCGATATGGGGTCGACAGACACAATGAAAAGGGCTCCCGCTTCGTGAATTGCTCTCTCCAGGGCTTCGACATCGGGCAGGAAATACCCGAAGAAATTGGGCTGCTGCACGGCCAGGCAGGCATGCTCCTCGCTGAGCGCCAGGCCGTCCGGCGGCATCACATCCACCGCCAGGTCGCGGCCGAAGGCGTAGGTACGCACCACCGCCTGATGGTGAGGGTGAACGGTGGAAAGGAGAGCGATGCGCCGACGGCCGGTGACGCTGGCGGCTGTCAGGCAGGCCTCGGCTAGGGCGCTGGCGCCGTCGTACATGCCGGCGTTGGCCACGTCCATCGCCGTCAGCTCGCAGACCATCGACTGGAACTCGAAGGCGGTCTGAAGGGTGCCCTGGCTGATCTCCGCCTGGTAGGGCGTATAGGCGGTGGCATACTCGCTGCGGCCGATGACCTCGTTGACCACGCTGGGGATGAAGTGACGATAGGCACCGCCACCCAGGAAGCAAGGCGTGCTGTCGACCGGTCGGTTGCGCTCGGCCAGGGCCGCCAGCTCGCGCACCAGCTCCGGCTCCGAGAGAGCGGGCGGCAGGTTCAGCTCGGCGATACGAAATTCGGGCGGGATATCGGCGAACAACTCCTCGGCCGAGGCCACGCCGATGGCGGCCAGCATGGCCTGGCGATCGGCCTCGGTGTTGGCGATGTAAGGGAGGGGTGGGCTATTCATATTGGTTCCGACAAGCGCTCCGGAGGTGGAAGTGCCCAATCCTTTGGCACGTCGTCAACCACATGAAGCCGGTCGGCCTCTCGGGCCAAAGTGTCAGACAAAGAAGACCGAAAGGCGATTACTAGAACATGGCAGAAAGCTTCACGGATGGCTCGTGCGAGCGGAGCAAAGTCCGCATCTCCAGTGACAAGGGCTACAGCTCTGATGACACCCGATGTCGCCACGCGTAAGGCGTCGACTGCTAGCTGAACATCAACTCCCTTCTGTTCCCTGCTCTTCACTCCCTTGCGGACTTCCCCCAAGACCACGTGGGTATCTGGCAGCCTTTGGACGGTGTCAAAATACTTCTTCTGTCGCTCCTGCTCCGCTTCGTCAGCCTCGGAGTCAACGGCGTCATAGTAGAACACCCGGGTTGGAGTCAGCTGAATGCCAGCGATGCGTTGATTTCGTACAAAGACGGCAGGCTTACGCGGATCAAATTCGTCAGACTGGTGACCGCGTCGCAGCTCGCTCCGAACATATTGTCCGTCGACATACACGTAGCACCACATCATCTCGGGCATGGCACATGTCCTATCCCGCCTCCCCGGCGATGAGCTCGTCGTACTGCTCGGCGGAGAGGAGCTTGTCCACCTCGGCGGGGTCGGCCAAGCGCACGCGCACCAGCCAGCCCTCCTCGTAGGGCGATTGGTTCACCAGCTCCGGCCTGTCGATGACCTCCTGGTTGACCTCCGTCACCTCGCCGCTGACGGGCGAATAGAGGTCGGAGACGGCCTTCACCGACTCGATCTCGCCCAACTTGTCGAGCTGCTTGACCTGCGTCCCCGGCGAAGGCAGGTCCAGGTAGACGATGTCGCCAAGCTGGTCCTGGGCGTAGTCGGTGATGCCGACGGTGCCAAGGTTATCCTCGACGCGCACCCACTCGTGCTCTTTGGTGTAGCGGCGGTCGGTAGGGCTAGGCAAGGCTCTCCTCCTCTTGACTGATTAAGCCCAAGATTAGCGTCGGGCGAAGGCCAAGTCAATGCGAGGTGGGCGCTATGACTGGTTCACCACCGGTGGGTGAACTCCCTAACCCTGCGGGATAAATCCCGCAGCACCAGATTTTCGATTCTGGGAAGCCGCGGGTTTCAACCCGCGGGACGGTCTGAAAGCCCCTACCCCCCAAAAATGAACCAGCCCACCTCGGCGGCTAGCCCGCCTTCCCCCGCTTGTAGAACGGCCGCTGCACCACCTCCACCCGCAAGGGCCTGCCCCGCACGTCCACATCCAGCTCCGTGCCCACGGCGGCCAACTCCGGCGGCAGGTAGGCCATGCCGATGCTCACTCCCAGCGTCGGCGAGAAGCCGCCGCTGGTCAGCTCGCTCACCCGGCGGCCCGAGCGCAGGATGGGGTAGCCCGCTCGCATAACGCCCTGGCCCAGGGCCTTCAGACAGGCCAGGTGACGCTGGACGCCGGCCTCGCGGATGCGCAGGAGCGCTTCCCGGCCGATGAAATCGACGCCGTCGTCGAAGGTCATCACCCAGCCCAGGCCAGCCTCGAAGGGGTTGGTGGTGGCATCGATGTCGTTTCCGTAGAGGAGGAGGGCCGCCTCCAGGCGCAGGCTGTCGCGGGCGCCCAGGCCGCAGGGCTGGACGCCGTGCTCCACGAACCACTTCCAAAGGATAACGCCAGCGGCGGATGGCAGGATGATCTCGATGCCGTCCTCGCCCGTGTAACCGGTGCGGGAAAAGAAAACGGTGACGCCCGCCAGCGACATTTCAGAGCAACGGCGCGGTCGCAGGCCCTCGGCCAGAGATGGCACCAGGCGGGCCAGATAACGCTGCGCATCAGGGCCTTGAAGGGCCACCATGACTGTTTCCGCCTGGCGATCCTCCACCGTGGCTCGCAGCGAGGGAGCCAGGTGCCGCTGAGCCCAATCGCGGATCTTGTCAGCGTTGGCGGAGTTAACCACCACCAGGAAGCGCTCGTCGGCCAGGCGGAAGACGTACACGTCATCCAGGATGCCACCGTCCTCCTGGCAGACGAGGCCGTAGTGGCCTTTGCCCACCTCCAGCCTGGCGATGTCGTAGGTCACCAGGCTGCGCAGGAACGAGGCGGCATCGGGGCCGGTCACCTCCAGGCGGCCCATGTGGGAGACATCGAAGAGGCCGACCCGCTGGCGAACAGCGTGGTGTTCCTCGACGATGCCCTTGTACTGGACGGGCATCTCCCAGCCTGCGAAGGGCACCATGCGCCCGCCCAGAGCGAGGTGCTGGGGGTAGAGGGCGGTGCGGCGCAGGGTGGAGGCCTGGCCGCTGGTCATAGCGCCTCCCACTTCCGCTTGCCGTCGACCAGCCTTAGGCGCCCAAGGCCAGGCGGCGGGCAGTGCACACAGACCAACAGAGCATTCTCAGCTACCGCCCGCTCCAGGATACGCTTCTTGGTCTCCAGCGAGACCAGGGGCAGCACATCGAAGGAAGATATCCAGACCAGGCGCTCCAGCATCAGCGGATGCTGGGCCAGGTCGCCGATGTAGAGGGCCTTCTGCCCAGCCGAGGCCACCTCCACGATGGCATGAGCGGCGGTGTGGCCGGGGGCAGGCAGCATGCGCACGCCCTTGACCACCTCCGCCTCGCCCTCCACCAACTCCAGTTGGCGGCTGTCGGCCAGGGGCTCCAGATTCTCGGGAAGGTAGCTGGCCCGCGTGCGCTCGTTGGGGTGGTTGGCCTCCTCCCACTCGCCCTTCTGGAGGAAGTAATGGGCGCGGGGAAAGGTGAGGGCTAGCTTGCCGTCGTGGTAGACAGTGTTGCCGCCGCAGTGGTCGAAGTGGAGGTGGGTGTTGATGACGATATCCACATCCTCGGGCCGGATGCCCTGGCGGGCCATATCCTCCAGCAGAGTTCCCGCCTGAGCAACGCCAGCGCCAGCGGGGACGCGGGTCGTCTTGTTTCCCACGCCCGTCTCAACCAGGATCAGCTTGCCCTGCGAACGCACCAGGAGACAGTTGAGACCCACGGCCAGGCGGTGCTCCTCATCGAGGGGCCCCACCAGAGGCTCCCACATGACCCGCGGCGTGACGCCGAAGACGGAGCCCGCGTCCAGGCGGAGGACGCCATCGCTCACGACCAGAAGATCGTAATCGCCGAGGGGAAACCAAGCGCTCATAGGAACCATTCTACAAGGTGGTGGCAAAGACCCTTCTCCAAGATAGCGCCCGCAGCCAACTGGGGTCAACATCGACAGGGCCGAAAAGACCGTGCGGAAATCTCTGGGGCCGTCTGTTGAGGAGGTGTTGACAGGCCGTGGCGGACGGCCTAGGGTTAGAGCGTGCCGAGGAAGCGCCTAGAGGGTCATCCTTACGGGAACTCTCGGGGTGGTCGAGTGAGACGAGCGGGGAATGGCTAGGTTGCTGTGGCGGGTGATCGTGGGCTCCGTAGTAGTTGCTGTCGCGGCGGCCGCAGCGGCAGGTGGATACTTTGCCACTCAGTTGCCCGGCGGTACAGACGTCGCCCAGGAAGTTGAGCAGCCGCCCACACCCACCCCCTCACGGCCCGTGCCTACGCCTCGCCCGCCGGACGCTCCCATTGAGGGTGCTGAGCCTTACCAGCTAAAGAGTGATGAGGCAGGCAAGTACTACATTCCTGACCGAGGGGACGGCTGCACGTGGACGCAGCAGCTAGCCTTAACCCCTCTGAAGGGCGGAGACAGTCCGATCATCGTGCTCTTTAGCGACTGCAAAGCAGACTTCTACCTTGCCTACTATGTGACTGAGCAGTACATTGGCAACGTTCGCAAAGCCCCAGTCTATCAACCTCAGCCCCTGACGCCTTTCGACATTGAGCGGCACGGCGACGGCAAGTACTACGTCCCCGACCGCGGCGATGGCTGCGTCTATGAAGAAGTCGCTAGGCCAACCATCCAAGACCAGCAGTGGGTGATGCTGCGATCATCTCTCTGCCACCACTTCTTGTGGCGCTTCTCACCCGCCACCGCCGAGTTGTTCCCGATGGACCCAACGTGGTGGCCCACCCCCACGGCTCCCTCCCCGTCGGAGGTTGAGGTGGGACCCGACGGCAGGTATTTCATTGGAGACAGGGGCGATGGCTGCACCTGGGTGGAGAGCAGTCGGAGGGACACCTGGGTCTATTTCACCACCGACTGCGGTTTTCTCGTCCCCTTCGCCTACAACACCGCGACCGGCGAGTTCCGCCCCCTCGGGGTGCCGTAGCCCTGCGACCGCCGCTTGTATCCCGCTCCCCACCTGCTATAATAGGCCCAACTCTCCTCGAAAGGAGCGCTTTTGCTATGGCCACACCCTATGCTTACCTCCACAAGCAGTTCGTCCCTCTGGCCGAGGCCAAGATCAGCGTAATGACCCACGCCTTCAACTACGGCACCGCTGTATTCGAGGGGATCCGCGGCAACTGGAACGAAGAGGAAAAACAGCCCTATATCTTCCGCCTGCCCGACCACTACCGGCGACTGCGCCAGAGCTGTCGTATCCTCAAGATCGACCTCCCCTACAGCACTGACGAGCTGTGCGATATCACCGTGCGGCTGGTGGAGATGTGCGGCTATCAGGAGGACGTTTACGTTCGCCCCATCGCCTATAAGAGCGCGGAGGCGCTGGGCGTGCGCCTGCACGACCT
>CAZSHQ010000020.1:0-10974 GCA_964606995.1 uncultured Dehalococcoidia bacterium
TCTGGCTAAGCAGGTCGAGGTCCAGCGAGGTGCGAGGGCAAAAGACGTAGCAGCGTCCCTCGCGCAGGTCGCACTCGTCGAGGGCAACGATCCTGCCTCGGTAGGTGACCAGGTAGGGGCACATCCCGACGCAGGCGCCGCACAGACTACAAAGGTCCCGGGCCAGCACCTCGCTTTGGAGCTCGCGGCAACCCTTCACGTCCAGGCCCATTTGCTGCTCCCTTCCATCGCTGCTCGGAATGGCGGCCAGGCCCGACGATGGGAACCCCGCCGCGTGAGCTACCAGGGAGATTATATACTGTCAACCGCGTCTCAGGAAGCGATATCCTGCGGCCTGGCGGCCGGCTCTGGCCCTTCTCGCATCCCCAAGGCGGGTGGATGGAGGTGGCAGGGCGTCGTGCCCGTGCTCAGCTGCCTGGAAAGGAGGAGGCTGCCTATGGGCGCCCCTCCGCTCCCAGGGGTTGTCCTCTAGTCCTCCTGCACGAACGGGATTATTTCGCCGAAGTACTCCCACTCCCCATCGTGAGCCCTCAGCATCTTCATGGCTTCGATGGCGAAGTGGTCTGTCGGGCTGAGATCGGTGGTGATGCCCTCCAAGGTGATGGCGCCCTGGTAGCCCTTGAAGGTGGAGTAAATGGCGTCCATCAGGCCCTCTCGCGTCAGGTTGTCACAGGCCGCGCGCAGAGCCTCGACGGTCAGTGCCGCCGCGGCGGCGCCGACGACGGTGAAGTTGCCGGCGGGGTAATCGCCGTACTCGTTCATGATGCGGTGGTGCTCGGCTATGTCCGGGTCGTCAGTCCGGTGCCACATCTTGTTGCCCTGAAGAGTGATGATCCCCTCCATGAGCTCCGTGGAGGCATACAGGAACATCATAGGGTCAGAGTTGACGTAGTCGATGAAGAACTGGGGATGCCAGCCCAGGCGGTCGGCCTCCTTGATGAGCTGAGAAGTCGTCGGTGGGTTAGAGGCGGCGACCACTATTTCTGCGCCAGCAGCCTTTAGGCTACTGACCTGGGACCGGATGCTGATGTCGGTGAGCTCATAGGTCTGCACGGACACGAACTCGTTCTTGTCGGGGTCGAGGCCGTTCTTCAGACCGGCCTCCACGTCGTCGCCCCAGTCGTCGTTCTGGCGGAGGAGGCCCACCTTCTTGCCGGGCATATTCTCCGAGATGTACTCGCCGAAGATCGTCCCCTCGATATAGTAGTCGGGCAGGAGGGGGATCGACCAGGGGTACTTCTCGGGCTCAGAACCAAACTTGTGGGCTCCGGACATGATCCACAGGTCGGGCACTCCTCTCTCGTTGAGGTCCTCCCAGACGGCCGAGTGGGCGGCCGTCCCGATGCCGGCGACCGTGGCGAACACGTGGTCTCGGTCCAGCAGCTTCTTGACCGCGTCGACCGCTCTGGCCGGGAGGTACTGATCGTCCTCTATCTTGAGGATGATATCGCGGCCGCAGGCGCCCCCTTCCTCTGCATTGACGTACTTGAAGTAGGCGTCGACGCCGCCGATGACGGGGGCGTACGCTGCTCCCCAGGTGCCGCTAAGGGGGCCGTGCATTCCCAGGATTATCTCTGTATCGGTGATGCCCTCGACCTCGCCCACAGCGGTAGGAGTGCCGGTCACGGCAGCGGCAGGTGTGCCGGTGACCGCAGCGGCAGGTGTGCCACCAGTGGGGGTTCCCTCCTCTTCTTCCTCCTCGCAGGCCACTGCCAGCACCAGCAGCAACGCTGCCAGGGCGAAGAAGATCAGCCAGAATTTGCCTAGCTTCCGCATGGCTACATCAGCCTCCTTTCCTGTCGGCATGCTGGACGATCGGCGCTGTCCCATGCTACTCCCAGGCGCGAGGGTTGGCAAGGGAGGAGAAACTACGCCTATGGAGCGGCTAGACGCCCCTGTCGCGCAGGGAGGCGATCTCGCGGATGACGGCCTCGCATTCGGCGTCGCTGTTGTAGAAGTGGGGGGCGATGCGGATGCCGATGCCGGGGCGGTAGTCGACGAGGAAGCCGCGTTGGATAAGGGCGTCTGCAATGGCCGAGGCGTGGGGGCAGTCCACCGCCACGGTGCCGCCGCGCTGGTCAGGGTCGTGGGGGGTGTTGATGGTGAGGCCGTCCTCCAGGGCGAGGGCGATGAGGAGAGAGGTCTGGCGGCGGGACTTCTGGCGGATGGCATCGACGCCCACCTGGCTGACAATGCGGACGCCCTCGCGGGCGGCGTAGAGGGCGGGGATGGACGGGGTGCCGCCCAGGAAGCGGTAGGCATCGTCGGCCAGGTCGATGGGGCCGTCGGCGAAGGCGAAGGGTTCGCGGTGAGAGAGCCAACCGGTGTCGGCTGGCCGGAGCTGGGGGATGAGGGAGGGTTTGACGTAGGCGAAGGCGGCGCCGGGACCGCCGCAGAGCCACTTGAGGCAGGCGCCGAAGAGGACATCTACATCCGCTTCGTGAACGTCGAAGGGGAGGACGCCGACGGATTGGAAGGCGTCGAGGAAGACGAGGGCGCCGCACTCGTGGGCGCGGCGGACGAGGGCCTCCAGAGGGATGCGGTAGGAGCTGCCGTAGAAGACGTGGGATAGGGCCACGACGCGGGTACGAGGGGAGATGCGATCGATGAGCTGTTCGACGGGCGGGTGGACGGGGTCGTCGCCGCGGATCACGACGGGCCGGGCGCCGCGGCGGGCCTGTTCGAGCCAGAAGTAGTGGATGGTGGGGAAGTCGTACTGGCAGAGGAGGACCTCGGGGCGCTGGGGCGGGAAGTCGAGGGCGGAGGCGAGGATGGCCTGGAGGATGGAGACGTTCTGGTGGAGAGTGACGCTGCCGGGGGGTGCGCCGAAGAGGCGGCCAATCTCATCGCCGAAGCGACCGACCTCGGGGAGCCAGTGGTGCCAGGCGGTGACGCCCTCGGCGGCCCATTCGTCGGCGTACTGACGGAGGGCGTCGTAGGCGGCGCGGGGCATGGCGCCTAGGGAGTTGGAGACGAGGTAGGTGCAGCGCTGGAGGATGGGGAACTCGTCGCGCCAGCGGAGGAGGGGGTCGTCGCCGCTCATAGTAGCCACAGACTAGCACAGGCAAGAATTCTGTGCCGAATCTGTGTTCCTCAGTCAAATAGGCCCGCGGGGTCGTTGCTAGCCCGGCATCTGTCCTCTGAGCATGGAGATGTTCTGGTCGCCCAGGGGGGTGATCAGTTCGAAAATGATTCCGCCAGGCTGACGGGTATCCAGGTAGGCGTAGGCTTGGCCGAATGGATCCACTTGGAGCACCTCGAACCCCATGGCCTTGGCCTGCTCCAGCTTGGCTGCGAAATCCCTGACGAAAAAGCCCAGGTGGTGCAGACCCTCCCCGTGCTCCCGCAGGAACTCGGTGTGCAAGCTGTCTCCCTCGAGGATCTGGATCAGTTCGAGCTCGACCTGGCCGAGGGTGGCAAAGGCCAGGCGGGCCTTGATCGGCTTCTCCTGGCCGCGGTCCCAGACGTTGGGCGCTCCCACCTCCCTGATGTCCCACGGGCCCAGGCCGAAGGCGGATTCGTAGAAGGCTATGGCGCGGTCGATGTCTTCCACCACCACGCCTATTTGGCCCACGCCGGGCAACTGGAGCTGCTGTCTCACCTCGTCTGCTGTCATCGCAAACCTCCTTCTTCTTCGTCCGAGTCTGGTCTCTTAGTTCTACCCTGCAACGCGCTGCCGCCGGCGGTCTCAAGCGAAGCTCTTGGCCGTCTCTGCGTAGCGGTTCAGGAAAGGCAGGATCTCCTCCCTTGGGGCGGGCGGGAGCCAGAAGACGCAACGCTCCACCCCTAGCTCGGCGTAGTGCTGGATGACCTCAGGCCGGGACGGCGCGCCGTAGATGGTGACCGGGATGGGGCCGCGACCGGCCTCAGCCGCCAGGCGGTGGAGTTCGGCGATGCAGTCGGGCAGGGGCCTCTGTAGAACCACGGGAATGGGTATCCAACCGTCGCCGTACTCCACCACCCGCTGAAAGGCGTGGGGCCCGTCGCCCGCAAGGAGGATCGGCGGGTGAGGCTTCTGGACGGGCTTCGGCCATGACCAGATGGGGTCGAAGTTGACGAGCCGGCCGTGGAACTCGGCCTCGTCCTGGGTCCAGATCGCCTTCATGGCCAGGACCTGCTCCCGCATCAGCTTCCAGCGCTGGGCCGGGTTGGTGCCGTGGTTCTCCATCTCTTCCCGGTTCCAGCCGCCGCCGATGCCGAGCAGGAACCGCCCGCCGGAGATGAAGTCCAGGCTGGCCACCTCCTTCGCCAGAGTGATGGGGTCGCGCTCGATCACCAGACAGATCCCGGTGCCGATGAGGAGGCGCTCGGTGGCCGTGGCCGCGGCGCTAAGGGCTACGAAGGGGTCCATGGTGTGGGAGTACTCCCGGGGCAGCTCAGCGCCGCCGGGCCAGGGGGTCCGTCGGCTGGTGGGAATATGGGTGTGCTCCGGGAAGAAGAGCGACTCGAAGCCGCGCTCCTCCACGGCTCTGGCGAGCTCCGCGGGACCAATGGAGTAGTCGGTGGGAAATATCGTGACGCCGAACTTCATAGACTTCCTCCTGGTCTGGCGAAGGGTGATGCGTGCCGGGGAAGGGTGACGCATGCTGAGGGCATAAGAGAATGGGGCGGGCGATGGGACTCGAACCTGGGGTCCTTTGATTGGAAAGCAAGCATTCCTATCTCGGCTCTAAAGTAACAGACTTAGGGCTAATTGTTAAGGCCCCAGATCAGGAATCTTCAGGGAAACCGCAGAGGAAATGGGGGTGTGGGGTGCCAGTACTCCGTCCTCAGTGAATGGGAAGCTCTACTGTGAAGGTGGTGCCCCTGCCAGGGTGGCTGTCGACTTGTATCGAGCCGCGATGGCCCTCCACGATCCACTTGGCGATCGCTAGCCCCAGGCCGGCTCCTCCCTCAGCGCGGGAGCGCGCCTTGTCCGCTCGGTAGAAGCGGTCGAAGACATGGGGAAGGGCCTCCGGCGGGATGCCGCTGCCCGAGTCCCTGACCAGAACCACGGCCTTGCCGCCATCTGCCTCCAGCGTCAGCCCTACTGTTCCCGTCGCGTCCGTGAACTTGATGGCGTTGTCCAGCAGGATGAGCAGAAGCTCCCTCAGCCGCATCTCATCCCCTCTCACCCGGACCGGCCCATCGATGCGGACGTCTAGCTGAAGTCCCTTCTTGTCCGCCAGCACCCTCATCTGCTTCCCCACGTCTTCCACTAAGTCGTGGAGGGCAACCTGCGTGAAGGCGAAGGGCGTTGTCCCGGCGTCGGCCTTTGCCAGGGTCAGCATCTGGCTGACCAAGGTCCCCAGCTCATCGGTCTCCCGAATGATGTCTTCCAAGGCAGGCATGTTGGTCCGAACGGTCTTGCTCGGGTGGCGCTGCAGCAGTTCAGCGTTGGCCCGGATCAGCGATAGAGGCGTGCGCAGCTCGTGGGAGGCATCGGCCACGAACGCCCGCTGGCGGTCCATGGCAGCGCCTATGGGCCGGAGAGCTCGGCCAGCGAGGAAGAAGCCGCCGACCAGGGCGAGGAGGAGCCCGCCGGCGCCGCCGCCGCCGAGAATGAATATCAAGCGGCGCAGGGCCTCCTGCTCGGGCTCTACGCTCCTGCCCACCTCCAGAACCACCCCAGTCGCCTGGGGGCCCTCTATGGGCACCACGTACACCCGCAGGTTCTCGCCGGTGGAGGAGTCCGTGTTGTCGAAAGTCGGGTCGCCGTCCAGCGCCTTCTCGATGGCCTCCTGGCTTGCCAGCCCGTTGGGGTCGACGTTGGGTGTGCTCGCCAGCAGCTCGTCGTCCTGGTTCACCAGGGCGTAGAAGTAGCCGCCCGCGGTGAAGGTGGGCCCCACGATGACGTTTATCGGGCGCTGCTGGGGTCGAATCTGCTGGGGGAGCCTCGGGGCCAGCAGGCGCACCTCGGTGGTGGCGCGAGAGCGCAGGCTATCGTCGACGGCGTCGAAGAGGACGGCGCGAGTGATGAAGAAAACGGCGACACCGATCACGCTCAGGATCAGGGCCAGGACAGCCACGAAGGAGACGGTCAGGCGCCAGCGTGCGGAAGTAAACATGACTATCGACCAAGGACGTAGCCGACTCCCCGGACGGTGCCGATAAGCTTGTCGGGGTGCCCCTTGTCAACCTTCCGTCGGAGGTACGAAACGTAGACATCCACCAGATTGGAATCCGGCGTGTGCTCGTAGCCCCAGAGATGATCCAGGATCTGGGTGCGGCTGACCACGCGCCCCTCGTTGCGCATGAGGAACTCGAGCAGGGCGAACTCCTTGGGGCTTAGCTCGATGACCCGGCCAGCCCGTTCCGCGCGTCGTCGGTTCAAGTCCAGCATCAGGTCAGCGGCCTGGAGCCGCTCGGGCTCGCGGGCCTGGACGCGGCGGCGACCCAGGGCGCGCAGGCGGGCCAGGAGCTCCTGGAAGGCGAAGGGCTTGGTGAGGTAGTCATCAGCGCCGGCGTCCAGCCCCCGCACGCGGTCGGGCACGTCGTCGAGGGCGGTGAGCAGAAGGACAGGCGTGTCCACGCGGTTCTTACGCAGCGCCTGACAGACTTCGATGCCGTCGATCCCCGGCAGCAGGATGTCGAGGACAACGACGTCGTGGCTGCCCTCCATGGCCATGGCCAGCCCCTCCTCGCCGTCGTAGGCCAGGTCCACCGTGTGCCCCTCCTCCTCCAGGACGCGTCGTATCACCTGGGCCAGTCGTCGTTCGTCCTCTACCACCAATATGTACATGTTCACCTACTCCTGGTGCATCTATTGTAGACGAAAAAGATTAAGGAAACATTAAAGACATTCTGGCCCAATATTGAGGGGCTCTAATGCGTTTCCAATGTGGCCTTAAGGTTGGTGGGCTAACCTGAGTAGTAGTGATTGTTTGTGGGAATGGAGGAGTCCTAGGGTCCCCTCCAGGTTGGCAAAGGAGGATTGCATGAGAAGGATTCTGATAGCGGCGTTGGCCATCGTGCTTGTCAGCACGGCGGTCATCGGCGGCGGCATCGGCCTGGCGGTGGCCCAAGACGAGGACACCCCGGTCCAGAGCTTCTTGGGCCGAGTTGCTGAGAAGCTGGGCATCGGCGAGGACGAGCTGCGTTCAGCTATGACCGAGGCCGAGCAGGATATCATCGATGAGCGGGTGGCTGAGGGCAAGCTCACCGCCGAGCAAGGCGAGAGCCTGAAAGAGCGCATCGAGGAGAAAGGCTTGCTCGGCCCGCGCGGTGGCCTGGCCGACGGCCCGCGCGGTGGCCTGGCCGACGGCCCGCGCGGCCGCTTCTGCGATGGCGTCTTCGACTGCATCCGCGGTGGCGTGCGCGGCTGGGATGGGCAGCTCACGACGGAGGCGGCAGCGACGGTGCTGGACATGGAGCCGGAGGCGCTCCTGAGCGAGCTGCAAGAGGGCAAGACACTGGCCGAGGTCGCTGAGGAGCAGGGTATGGCGGTGGACGAGTTCACGGCCGCCATGTTGGCTGAGGTCCAGCAGGAGCTGGATGCACTGGTGGCTGACGGCAAGCTAACTGAGGAACAGGCCAACGCTATCTACGAGCGCACGGAGGAGAACATCGACGACATCGTGAGTGCCCTCCCCCAGCCGCACGGCCCCTGCGGGCGGGGCGCTTTCTTCGAGGGTGGCGCTCCGGGCTCTAGCTTCGAACCCACGGAGAGCAGCATCGAAGCCTAATGAATGCGCCCCGGGGCGCTCTCGGCCGCCACTGGCGCGGCGGGAGGTAAGCAGGCCCAAGGGTTGCGAGGGCTGCCGGACTAGGAAGGCAGACGTCCGGCAGCCCTCGGCGTGTTGCCGCTGATCTGCGTCAGGCTCAGGTTGGCCGCCACAGTGCTGTGCGTGTCGGCATTGTCGATTACCCAGTTCGGTGCGTCGATGATGTCTGGTTGACAGTAGAACGCCTGCAAGCCATCATATGGCTACGTGAATCTGTGCTGTGCCGATCCGCGGCAGGTTTGCATTATCTCCACAGGCAAGGAGCTGAGTACTCATGGAGACCATCGGCAGGAGAAGGAAGCCTCGCTGGCTTGTGCTCCTGGCTCTGCTCGTTGCCGCTGCGGTGGGCGGGTTCTTCGCCTACCAGTTCTGGTTCGCTGACGACGGCTCCGACGACGAAGCCTTCAGCACGCACACGGTGACCACGGCTACTATTCGTTTCAGCATCACTACCTCAGGCGTGGCGCAAGCGGTGCAGGAGGCGGTATGTAGCTTTGGCATAGCGGGGAGGGTGAGCTCCGTCGAAGTGGAGCTGGGCGATGAGGTCAAGGAGGGCCAGCAACTGGCCAGCCTGGAATCCGATACCCTGGAGAACCAACTGGCTACCGCCGAGGCAAACCTTCTTTCGGCGCGCATCCGTCTCCAGCAGATCCAAGAAGGGGCTTCTGTCGCCGAGAAGGCCGCCGCTGAACAGGCGGTGGTGAGCGCCCAGGTGGCATTCGATACAGCCTCGGATGACCTGGATGACCTGCTGGATGGACCCTCTGATGCCGAGCTGGCTGCGGCGGAAGAGAGGGCAAGGAGCGCCGAATCAGCGCTCCTTGCCGCCCAGGACAGCCTCAGGAAGCTACAGGAGGGCGCTTCGGAGGCCGACCTGGCGGCAGCGGAGGCGAGTGTGGCGCTCGCCGAGGCGAACCTGACGAGCGCCAAGAGTCTCCGAACAAGCGCCAACGCGAGCGAGCAGTCAGCGGAAGCAGCTCTCCAGAGCGCCGCCAGGACCTACTGTGACACCGACGACCACATCGACGATATCTGCGACGACTTCGCTGACATACCCCTCAGCAACCGCCAAGTCAGCAGGCTCAACGATTCCATTAGTCTGGAAGAGGACGATGACGAGGATCCGGATGCGGCTCTCGTTGCGGCGACCGGCGCGCTCATCCAGGCCAACTCAACCTATCGCAGTGCACTGGCAGCCAAGGCGGACGCTGAAGCGGCCGTCGGGGCTGCCGAGACCGCTCTCGCATCCGCTCAGGAGGCGCTCGATGAGGTGAAAGCAGGGGCCGACCCAGAGGAACTTGCTACGGCGGAAGCAGCGGTGACAGCGGCCGAGCAGGCCCTGGAGGCGGCCCAACTGCAGCTGGACGAGCTGCGCGAGGGCCCAACGGAGTCCGCCATTGCCGCCGCCCAGGGCGCCGTCGACAGCGCAGAGGCCACTTTGGAGGCAGCGATAGCGGCCAGGGATGATCTCCTTGCCGGCGCCGACCAGGAGGACATCGACCTGCAGGGTCAGCAGGTGCAAATCGCTGAGCTGGCAGTGGAGCAGGCTCGCCAGAACCTGGAGGACGCGACGCTGACAGCGCCCTTCGATGGCACCGTCGCCGCCATTGCTATCAGCGTGGGCGATCTAGTTACCTCGGTCATCCCAGCCATCACTCTGCTTACGCCTGATGCCCTGGAGGTAGAGCTGACCCTTGGTGAGACGGATCTTCCCACCATCAGGGTTGGTCAAAAGGGAGTCATCATCTTTGACGCCATCCCGGAAAAGGCTTATTCGCTGACAGTAACGGAGATAGGCTTGGCTCCCATCACTCAGCAGGGTGTGGTCACCTATCTTGCCACCGCCGAGCTTGCGGGCTTCGACCCCAACGCTGACGTTCGGCCGGCTCCAGGCATGAGTGGATCAGCGGTCATCGTCACCCAGGAGAAGACCAATGTCTTGGCTGTGCCCAACCGGGCCATCAGACGTCGCGGACAGAACCAGACGGTCGAGGTGGTGCTGGGCGGCAAGCTGGAGATAAGGGTTGTCCAGACAGGCATTAGTGACACCGAAAACACGGAGATCCTCAGCGGTCTGGAGGTTGGCGACCTGGTAGCGCTCCCAGGCGGCGCTCCGAGCGGGGAGGCGGTGGAGGAAGAGGAGACACTCCCCGGCGGCATTCGCTAGGAAGTAGTTCGCACCGTGGTCAAACTGACCGACATCACCAAAGTCTACCTAGCCGGCGATGTGCCTGTACCCGCCCTGCGGGGGATCAACCTAGGGATACAGGAGGGGGAATTCCTGGCCATTATGGGGCCTTCGGGGTCCGGCAAGTCCACCCTCCTTAATATCCTCGGCTGCCTGGACAAACCGACCTCGGGCACGTACGAACTGGATGGCCTGGAGGTCAGCGCCCTCGATGAGGGGCATCTGGCGGTGATCCGCAATCGCAAGGTCGGCTTCGTCTTCCAGAGCTTCAACCTCCTTCGCCGCCTACCAGCGGTCGAGCAGGTAGAGCTACCGTTGCTCTATCGCGCGGTGTCCAACCGGCGGGATCGGGCGCTTCAGGCCCTTAGCGATCTGGGGCTGGCCGACCGCGTGACGCATCGGCCCCCCCAGCTTTCGGGGGGCGAGCAGCAGCGGGTGGGCATCGCCCGTTGCCTAGTGACGAACCCCTCGCTGATCCTGGCTGATGAGCCGACAGGCGCCCTGGACACTGCCACCGGCCACGAAATCATGCGCATCTTCCAGCGACTCAACGGGGAGCGGCGCATCACAATCGTTGTTGTGACGCACGAACGGGAAATCGCCGCCTACGCTCACAGGATCGTTCACCTTCAGGATGGGCAAATCGTCAGCGATGAGCCGAACTCGTCGCCGGAGCGGTCGCCTGGCGGCGACGGTGGAAGCGAGGCCTCGACGGCATGAGCATCATCGACACGATCCGCAGTGCCATCGCGGCTCTGGCTGCCAACAAGCTGCGCTCGTCGCTGACCATGCTCGGCATCATCATCGGGGTGAGCGCCGTCATCACCCTCATGGCGGTGGGCCAAGGTTCTCAGAAAGGCGTGACGGAGCGCATTCGAGGGCTGGGCAGCAATCTTCTCTTTATCAGGCCTGGTCAGTCTCAAGCATCAGATGTCCAGTCGGCGGTATATGGGGGCCAGGCACTGACTTTGGTGGACGAGGATGCCTACGCCATCAATGATCCCGAGCAGTTTCCCTATGTGGAGGGTGTGGCGCCGCAGGTCGACTTCGAGGCCCGACTGATCGCCGGTGGCGAGAACACGA
>CAZSHQ010000021.1:0-10874 GCA_964606995.1 uncultured Dehalococcoidia bacterium
TGCTGATAGTGGGGATGGCCTACAAGCCGGGGGTAGGCGATGTAAGGGGCTCTGTAGCTCTGACCATCGCCTCTCTTCTTAAGGACGCCGGGATTCACGTCCAGTATCACGACCCGTTCGTCCCCACCATTGCCATCGACGGAGAGCGATTTGCGTCTGTTCCCTTGACAGAGGACTCGATCCGGACCGCCGACTGCACTCTGATCCTCTGTCCTCATCACGGAATCGATTATGAAGCCATTAGAACGCATTCTCGCTGTGTTCTCGACCCCACCAACACGGTTTTCTAGCATCTTGCAGCGGAGCCCACCGTCACAATGAAGCTAGGAATAGTCATTTTCGCCCTCAACGAGGAGAAATCCATCGGCAGCGTCCTCGACCGCATCCCCACATCCATCGAAGGGATTGACCGTATCGACGCAATCGTGGTGGATGATGGCTCGACCGATCGAACCCGCGCCTTTGCTCTGGAACGAGGTGCGCAGGTAATCTCTCACCCGGAGAATAGGGGCTTGGGGGCTGCCTTCGCCACGGGGATCGATGCAGCGTTGCGTGCCGGGGCTGACATCATCGTAACCCTTGACGGGGACGGCCAGCATCCACCTGAAGCTATCCCTCGGCTCATCGCCCCGCTCCTGGAGGGGCAGGCCGATTTTGCTACGGCCACGCGGTTCAGCGACCCTGCCCTGGTGCCGGACATGCCGGCGCTCAACCGCTTTGGGAACCGGTTGATGGCCCGCGTCACGGGGTTAGCCTCCGGCCGTTCGTTCACCGACGCCGCATGCGGCTTCCGCGCCTATTCCCGCGAGGTCGCCCTCAGAACCAACATCCACGGCGTCCACACCTACACACAGGAATCGCTGCTGAACCTGGCCCGTAGGGGTATGGCCATGACCGAGGTGCCCGTGGCGATCCGCGGCGTCCGGGAGCACGGCAAGTCACGCGTAGCGCATAACCTCGTCCGCTATGGAGTCCGCGCCCTCGCGATCCTGGCTGGCGCGCTGCGGGATCGGCTGCCTCTCGCCTTCTTTGGGAGCATCGGAGCCGTCCTCGCCCTGATGGGGGGAGCCGCAGAGCTGACGGTGTTTGTCAACTTCGCCTTGACCGGCAAGACCACGCCGTACCAATCCTTCACCATCCTGGGCGCGATCTTCCTGATCCTGGGAGCGTTTTCCTTCCTGATCGCACTTCTGGCCGACATGCTGGGCCGGATGCGCGAAACACAGGAGACCCTGCTGTACCTGGAAAAGCGCCGCTACTACGACGACCTGGCCCGTCAGCACACTCGTCTGGACGGGGAGCAGCAGGTCCCGCTTCCTCCGCATCTCGCCGCCGAGAACCAGGAGGTTTCGCCAGCCGTGCCCCTGAGAATGGAGTAACCCGTAATGTCGGCAAGCCCCGCTGCGCGGCCCTCACTGCTGGTGCTGACCAGCACATTTCCGAAAAGCGTCAGCGATAGCACGCCGCCGTTTGTGTTCCAGTTGTGCAGCCACCTCCTGCCGCACTTCGATGTGACGGTGCTTACACCTGCCGTGAGCAAAGCACCTGAGGCAGAGACTCTGCAAGGAGTCAAGGTGCAGCGATTTCACTATTTCTGGCCCCACCCCCTGGAGCGCCTGGCGGATGGCGCCATCCTTGAGAACCTGAGCCGAAGTCCTTGGCTCTACCTTCAGGCACCCTTCCTGGTTCTCTTCGAACTGATCGCGGCGCTTCGGTTGGCGAGGGCAACGCGCCCGGACGTGATCCATGCCCACTGGTTCGTCCCCCAGGGGATTGTGGCCGTGCTCGTGAGCCGAATCCTCAAGATTCCGGTGGTGGTGACCGCTCATGGCGGCGACGTGTATGGCCTCCGCGGCCGGCTATTGGACGCTCTGCGTAAAGCCCTGGCCTCGCGCTGTGAGGCGCTAACCGTCGTGAGCCGAGACATGGCGACGAAGGTTCCGCAGGTAACATCCCGCAGGGGAGAGCCCCCGAAGGTCATGCCGATGGGTGTTGATACCCAGCGCTTCTCCGCAAGACGAGAGCGTGGTAGGGATTCGGACCAGATCGTACTCTTCGTAGGCCGGCTGGCTAAGAAGAAGGGAGTGGAATATCTGATCCGAGCCTTCCCTTACGTCCTCGCCCAACATCCAGACGCCCGCCTGGTTCTGGTGGGCGATGGCCCCTGTCGGGGGGAGTTGGAGACCCTGTCGTCGCAACTGGGGTTAGCGAACCGGGTCCGTTTCGCCGGGGCCCAGCCCCCGGCGGAGCTTCCACGGCTCTACGGCGGGAGTCGTGTGTTTGTTGGACCCTCAGTCGTGACGCGAGGGGGCGACACCGAGTCCTTCGGGCTCGTCTTCGTGGAAGCTATGGCTGCCGACTGTCCCGTCGTCGGCACGTCGGTGGGCGGCATTCCGGATGTGGTGATTCACAAGCGAACGGGACTGCTGGTGGAACCTGAGTCTCCGGCTGCGCTGGCGGCAGCCATCAATGGATTGCTCGACTCCCCAGCCGAGGCTGAGAAGATGGGAGCTCGCGCCCGGCGCTGGGTGAGACGCAAGTTCGACTGGCGACAAGTCGCCCAGAGATATGCGAACCTGCTAACTCAGGCCGCGGGGGGCAGCGAATAGTGCGTCTCGGACTCGCCAGAGGACCCCAGAGGAGGCTCCTGCCATGGCTGGTGCTGCCTCCCACCCTGGGAGTCGGCATCTTCCTCCTCATCCGCTTCTACGAGGTCCCAAGCGTGGAGGATCCCAACCCCCTTGGCATCGCCATCATCGTGCTCCTAACAGGCCTCTTGGTAGTGGGCTCAGTCGCCGTTGCTTACTGCATCCTGGCAGACGCCGCCGGGAACCGGTCGGTGCGGCAGCTGTACCTGATCGTGACGGCGTCCCTGGCTGCCAACTACTCGACGCCGGTCAAGGCAGGCATCCCGCTGCGCGTCTACCTCTACAAGCGCTTCATGGGGATCGGCCTCGCAACGGGGAGTGCCCTTGTGGGCCTGGAAGTCCTGCTGGGCACGCTGGTGCCGGCCATTATCGCCCTCTTTGCCCTGGTGCTCCTCCTGCCAGAAGGAGGGCTGGCCGTGCCGGCGGTTGTCGCGGCAGGCGCCACCGTGGCAATAGCCGCTATCGCCCTCGTCCGCAGCAAATCGTACGATCGCGTCATCTCCCGATTGCCACTGCCGGGGGTCGCCCGCAGGGTGCTCGCCCCGGACGGCGACATCGTGGCGGCCGTGCGCGGCGTGCCGCTCTGGTCCCTGGGAGCAGCCGCCGGCATCTACGCGACGATGTTCGTCCTCGTAGGTATTCGATCATTCTACGCCTTCCAACTCTTCGGCGGCTCCATGAACGTGGTGGAGCTGGTGGGGATCAGCGCAGCCGCGTTTGCCCTCGGCTCCGTGTCGTTCCTGCCCATGGGGCTGGGCGTCCGCGACGCGACCTTGGTGGCCCTCTTCGTCCAGGCGGGGGCAGACCGGGACATCGCCATAGCCGTGGCGGCGCTCGACCGGCTCCTGTCAACCGGCGTTCCCTTACTCCTTGGGATCCTCTCCGCCCAGATCCTCGGCCTGCAGGCCATCCTGGGGCCAAAGGACCGCGAGGCCCAGACAGGCGCGGTGGAGAGCTCGGAGGGCGACTCGCCGCTGCCGCAACCCGCCGGAAGACAGAGTTGAGGCGTGCAGCCCCTGGAGAGGAGACCCCAGACATGATTCACAGTTGGGCGGGGGCACCGGGCAAGCTCCAAAGTTACGGCCCTAGATTCATTTCGCGCAGGCGTCTAATCCATCGCCTCGTCAAGGCCATAAAGCCGCTCCGAACTCTGGACATAGGTTGCGGTTCGGGTCTTATCACGAAGGTACTGGCTGAAGCGTCCACCGAGGTGGTGGCTGTGGACGTAAGTGAGGAGGCGGTCGAGGTCAGCAGAGGTACCCTAGGCGAGGCAACCAACGTCCTGCTGAAGGTGGTGGACGTCTTTCAGTCGAGGGACGCCGTAAGTGATTGGAACGGGTCTTTCGACTTGGTAGTCCTAAGCGAAGTGCTTGAGCACATACAGGACGACGAAGGCGCCCTCGACACTGTGCGGGAGCTGCTGGGTGTGGGAAGCTGGCTGCTTCTGACCGTTCCCGCCGATCCGAAACTCTGGAACGCGGAGGACGAGCAAGCCGGGCATGTGCGCCGCTATACGAAAGAAGAGCTGCGCCACAAGCTAACGGAACGCGGATTCGAGATTGTCCGGATGATCAATTGGGGATTTCCGGTCACCAGATGGTTATACTTCTTGGAGGTCCGGCTCTTGCTGCGCGGCAGCGCCAGCCAGAGCCGCGGCAAAGGCCATCGACCAACCGGGCACCGGTTGCTTCTACCTTTGCTGGCCCTAGCTCGCCCACTATTCGCAGTCCTCGCCGATCTTGAATCACTTTTCTCTGGACTCGATCGGGGTGTAGGACACGTAGTGCTAGCGCGAAAAGCTACCACTCGCTGAGAGCGGTAGCCAGATCACAGAATAAGCTACGGCGATTCGCAGTAAGACTCGTCGTTCACTGGCCCCAGCCCATCGCGCCAAGCTCCCGGGAAAGCCCAGAGCTCACACGGCGGCACAGTACAGGATCCCGATACCGATTCCGATTGCAGCCAGTCCTGCCTCACTTGATAGAGTGTGAAGAACTGGCCGTCATAGACC
This sequence comes from uncultured Dehalococcoidia bacterium, assembly GCA_964606995.1. Lineage (GTDB taxonomy): Bacteria > Chloroflexota > Dehalococcoidia > SM23-28-2 > SM23-28-2 > SM23-28-2. The sequence goes on from CAZSHQ010000021.1 coordinate 4,660, forward strand.
TCGCTGAATCCTGCGGACTGGGGCAGGCATACGTAGTGGCGTGGCGGGTAGCCGCTTGCATCGAATGCCCAATAGTTGAAGTCGCGCTCCCAGCGGTGCACGTTCTTCTGGAACACCACCCACCCGACGTTTCGGTCAGCAAGCAGCTGGCGTACTCTTTCCTCATCCTGCCAGAGAATGTAGTCAAGATATTCGTCTTCAGAAAAGAACAAAAAAGTGTAGACCTGGTTGTCCGGCAGGACCGCCTGCAAGTACGACGCACGCGCCAGCAAGGCTCGGTCATCGTCAATCTTGCTCGCCACAGCCTGGAGCTCCGCGTACAAGGACGAGGCACGCGTGGCCCTGACATCGCCCAGATGCGTCGAGATGGCGCTCGAAGCAGCGAACACGGCCAGCAAAGCGAGAACCGATGTAGCCAGGACAGCTAGATGACGCCGCGCCTGCTGCTGCGCCAGCAACTGCACCGCCAGCGTCAGTCCAACACCAGCGACTAGCGCGATGGCTGGGACCACAACGTACGCGTAACGCGGAAAAGGCGCTGGCTGCGTGAGGACGTGAGGAACGAGCGCCGCGATCATAGCTCCGGAGACTATTGCCGACACGCGCGGGCCATGCACTTTGCCGATGACCAGCAACCCCGCCCCCGCCAGCAGCCACAGCCAGATAGGAGCAGCACCCAGCAGCATATCGGGGAGAGCCTGAGTGGCATATCCAGCCACGCCGTAGTCGGGCCTTCGATAAAACGGCTGCAGATCGTCCCAGTATTCGACCAACAGGAAGTTGTATGGATAGTAGAAGGCGTGGCGGACGCCGGCGACGGCAATGTGCCAGATCGCGAAGGGTAACAGCAACACACCGGCCAACGATAGGCCCAACAGAGCCGGCTTCCAGCGGCTCTTCAGAACCAGCACCAACAGCAGGGCCGCAGGGAGGAACAGAAGGCCGATGGTGAAGCTGTACACAGAGAGCGCCAAGGCAATCCCGCCCGCAATGGCAAACGCGCTGGAGCGACGTTGATTACGACAGGCGGATGCGATTAAGAACAGACCCGAGTACCCAAAGAACACGAACGGCTGATAAGCTGGAAGGTTGGAAGAGCGGTCCCAGTACTCAGGGGAGGACATCAGGAACAGCCCCGCGATGGCTCCTGCCCATGGCATGCCCGTGACGCGCCAAGCAACAGCGACCACCAACATGAGAAGCAAAGCGCCGAACAGCGCCGGCACGACGGTGGCAAACTCAGGATGGCCGATGACGAAGAACGGGGCGTAGACCGCCACCTGAAATGGGGGAGCCAACATCTCAATCCATTGCTGGTTACCGTCGACTGCATCTCTTGCGGTGGAGAGGAGAGTCCCAGTGACAGCCGAGATGGCAGGCCGCGTCGCGCCCAAGATAAGGCCGATGGCCGCCATGATGGCTACGCCGCTGGCGAGCGCTACTCCCAAGGAAGTGAAGATGGCCGCCTCAAGGCGCCCATACGTCCGCCCGGTCCGCTCGGCGAAAGAGCGCATGACCACAGGAGCCAGGCACATAAGCGCGCCCCCCTCGAGGCTCGCGCCTAGAGTACTGTCCCCTGCCGGTGGGCCGCCAGCATCGCCCGGCGGCGTGACCGGCCTTCCTGCCCGATCCTTCGAATGTCGCACAGTGCGATTGCTCCTCGTGCGCTTAGCTCTTCCCATTTCGAATTAACGCCATCGGCATCTCTTGCTCTCCTGCAACCCAAGCCGGTCACTCAGTTGGCTCAGAACCGCCCAACACAGGTCCGTTCTTGGCCGTGACCTGCATCCTCTCGGCGGCGCAGACTTCAGATTCAGGCAGCACGTACACCCTGCTATGCACCTGCACCAGCTCCGAGTTCTCCACGCGTCTCGTGCTATACACTATGCTCACGCCATGCTCCCGGAGCCAGTCAGCGTCCGGCACGCCGTCGCGGAGCACCAGCTTGGCCTCGTCCACTTTGGGAGGCCGCACGGGAGCGGCTGTTGTAGGAATTGCTGCATAGGCGTACCTGCCGCTGATGGCCGCAAAGGCTCGGCCGAACTGGGGATCCATCAGGGCGCGCTCGTAGCCCGAGCAAAGATTGTCGCGCACCCACACGAAGTCCTCATACTCCGTGTCGTTGATGCGTCGGTAGTACTGCTCGTCGTACCGGCTCTCAAGGTTCAGCCCGAGCGACGGCAGCATGAAGGCGACAAGCACCAGCCCGGCGGCAGCGAATGATGCTCCGCCCGCCCATCTAGGGCTAAGCAATGTAGCAAGCCATCTCCGTACACGCGACGTCGCCAGGCCCGCGATTAACAACAGCAGCAGCGAGAGGTAGAGGATGCTCCGGGAATAGAGGGCGGCGTTTCCCACTCCGAACTCGTAATGCAGAAACGCGTACGAGGCCACCAGAACCGCTATCACCAACAGTGCGCGGTCGGTGCGCCTCCCGCTTCTGGCCAGCAGTGCCAGCCCGAGGACGAAAAGTGGATAGGGAATATAGCCGAGCCGCGGGATTATGCCTCCCGGGGCAACGAGCAGCTCCTGCGGAAGCGACTCGGCCGCTGCCTCTCCCACCAGCCAGTTGTTGTATGCGAGGAGCGGAAGTGAGGAGAGCGCGGCCGCCGCCAGCACCATGGCCAGATGAGCTAATGCCCGCCGCCTCATAGGACGCCGGCTCAGGGCGCGACGGAGCGTCTGGAAGAGCCCGTAGACGGCGATGATGAGACTGGCAAACACAGCCGTGGGGACATGGGCGATGAACAAGAAGGAAAGAAGCAGCAGCAGGAGCATGGGCAGCCCCTTGGAGGCCCAGAAATCGCTGACCAGGAACAGCACTAGCGGGACAAAGAACAACCCAAGCGCCACGGGAACCGCGAAGGCCGGGCCCAGGAAGCGCACTGTGGTGGGAACGAGAGAGGCAAACAGGGCAGCCTCAAGGCCGAAGCCGCGCCGATTCCCGAATATGTAAGCGCTGAGAGCGGCCAGCGCGAAGACAGCCGACGGAAGATACCGAAATATGTCCAACCAGGGAAGCCCCGTCAGAAGCTGGAACTCCGCAAGGAAGAGGTGGTAACCCACCTCAAAATGAGGGGAGGATCTGGTCTCCTCTGTGATGGGGTCTGCCCTGTCCTCCCCCGTGACCGGGTCAAAGAAAGGGATCGTTCCCTCCGTGGCGATGGTGCGGGCCTCGGCAAAGTGCGTCCACTCGTCCGTGTGCAAGGGGTACGAATAGTCAAGACGCGGGATCAAGCTGGTGTAGAAGGCAAACCCCATGATGATCCCCAGGGCCAGGAGCCTTGCTGCACCGCCCGCGCTCACAGCCCAAATCGGCTTCCGTAGATGCGGTGCCCGCACCCGAAACGATGTCCGCCAGAGAGCGGCCAGCGTCCCTATCAGGGCCAGAGCGAGGATAAGGACAAACATCGTCCTTACATCAACGGGAATGCCCACGAGCAGGTTGAGCAGGAACAGGCCGAGCGGCACCAACGCGATGCTGAGGACTGCGCTGACGCCTAACCTCTCCAATATGGAAAGCCTGTCCCGAGTCAACAGCGCGTAACTCCAGGGCAGGCCGGGGACAAGAAAGACTAGCGAGACGCCCGCGGCAACCCGAACAGAGACAACGATGGCTTCCAAGGCTACGCCTCCGGCTATAGGACGCAATCAGTATACTGATGTTACATTTCACTTCGACAGCTTTTGTGGAGAAGCAGTCCAGTTTCGCCTCACGGCGGTCGGCCTTCTCCAGCCACCCTCGCAGCCCTCGACCCCCACCTGCTCCCTCCTGCAGTTCACCCCAGCCCACCGCCGCCGACCAGGCCGGCTCCGTTTATGGGCCAAGATGGACCGCTGCCTCAACAGCTCTCGCAACGGCATGTAACATTCGTACATCAATCGCGTCCATTGATAGTGAAAAGCGTAAATGATCCGTGAAGGGAGGTGGTCGCCCGAAGAGCGGACGACTCGTGAACCATGCACTCCGGCCAATAGGGAAGGTACCAAACCGGTAAGTCTTGAGGAACGTCTACCTCAAACCTAAGGCACCCAAAGGAGGAATGCTGAATGCGTGGTAGACTGACAAGGCTGTTCGGCAGCCTGCACAAGAAAGAGGAAGGCATCACAGGCCTCGAGACGGCCATCATCCTCATCGCCTTCGTCATCGTCGCCTCCGTGTTCGCCTTCGTTGTCCTCAGCACAGGTCTCTTCAGCGCCGAGCGCGGCAAGGAGACCGTCTTCGCCGGCCTGGAGAAGGCCCGCGGCAACCTCGAGGTCCGCGGCGCCCTTACCGTCACCGATGTCGACACCAACGGGTCCATCGACAGCTCGGACGCCATTCAGTTCAACGTGGCCCTCGCCGCCGGCGGCTTCCCCATCAGCCTAGACCCGTCGGCCTACACCAACACTGTCGTCATCAACTACATCGACGCGCAGAACCGCGTGGCCAACACGGGCTACACCGTCAACTGGATCCTGGACGACGGCGAGGACCTCCTGGAGGTCGGCGAGCTGGCGGAGATCACCGTCAATCCCCCCGCTGGCAGCACCCTCGTTCCGAACGAGATCTTCACCCTGGAAGTCGTCCCTCCCTCCGGCGGCACCAACCTTATCAACCGCACCATGCCCCCGGAGATCGACGATGTGATGGACCTGCACTAGACCTTTTCAGTGGGCGCCCCGGGGGTTCACACTCCCCGGGGCACCGCCGAAGGGAAGGGGTTGAGCTCACATGGAGCTGAGTGGCAAGGTCAAAGAACTGGAGGACGAGGTCAAAGTCCTCAAGGCGGAGATCCGCAACGTCCTCCTGGACATCCGGGAGGTCATCCTAAATGGGAGCAACCCTCTGTCCGAGCAGCAGGAGCCCGCCTACCTGCGCATGGACCTGACCACCACTGCGCGCTCGGTGGCCGCCGAGGAGGCCGCCCGGGCGGCGCGCGAGGCGCTAGATCAGGCGAAGGGCCAACAGGACACGGAGGAAGAGCCCCGAGAGCCCGAGGAAGAGGCGGCGGAGCAGGCCGAGGACCAAGAGCCCACGGAGAGCGAGCTCGAAGAGCCGGAGCCCGAAGAGCCCGAGGAAGACGCAGCCGAAGAGGCCGAGGACCAAGAGCCCACGGAGAGCGAGCTCGAACAGCCCGCGGCCGAAGAGCCCGAGGAAGACGCAGCGGAGCAGGCCGAGGACCAAGAGCCCACGGAGGACAAGCCCCAAGAGCCCGAGGCCAGCGGCGACGGTGGCCCGCCACCCAAGCGCAAGGCCTCCCGCAAGGGCAAAGCGCCCCCGGACATCCCCCGTGAAGCTGCGGCGTTACCGCCCATGCAGCTCGCCTATATGCTGCCTACAGGCGCTACCGGCGGCCTCGCCGCCTGGGTGAGCGAGGCCATGGCTGCCATCGGACCCCAGGACCTGGAGCGGGTGATCACCATACACCGCCTCTGGGGGTCCCTCCCTCCCAACATCAGCTACGCGCTGGCCCACCTCCAGCGGCTCATCCGCTCCTCCAAGGAAGCGGATCCGGCCTGGCTCAAAATCATGCAAGACATGGAGAAGCTGGCCTCCTCCTGAGGAAGGGCGGCAGGCCGCCCCGACTCAGAGGTAGATCATGGACAAGGTCATTACCTCCATGCTCCTCATCATCGCGGCCATCGTGGCCACGGTGGTGGTGATCAATGCTGTCCTCCCCAGCATCCAGCGCACCAGCAGCGACATCGCCGCCGCCAGCGACGTCGTCGGCGGCCGACTACGCAGCGACGTCAGGATCGTCGAGACCGCAGGGGTCGTGGGGGAGGACTTCGTCCAGATATGGGCCAAGAACGTGGGTGCTTCCAACATCCCCTCCCTGGAGAAGATCGACGTCTTCTTCGGCGAGACCACCGACTTCGAACGCATCGGCTACGACGAGGAGGACACCTGTCCCAACCCCTCGCCGCCACCCCGCAGCGAGAACTGCTGGCAGTACGTCCTAGAGAACGACACCAAGTGGGCCCCCTCCGCCACCCTTCGCATAACCGTCTATCTGACCTATGACCTTGAGACGGGGAAGGACTACGTGAGCACTATCGTCCTCCCCAACGGCCTTATCGCCAGCAAGGTATTCACACTGTAGGTGAAGCTATGGAGCACGCCATTCCGGCCCTAGTCATCGCCGCCCTCATCGTGGTCTGCGGGGTCACCCTGGCGGGCGTCACCAACAGCTCCATCGACAACGTGGGCCAGTCCTGGCGAGATATGGAGG
>CAZSHQ010000022.1:0-10786 GCA_964606995.1 uncultured Dehalococcoidia bacterium
CCTGGGAGATCGAGAAATATATCCGCGAGCATGGCGGCGAAGGCGTTTCCTTCGACACCATCGTGGCCGCCGGGTCCTGGGCGGCGATGCCCCACGCTTACCCTCGTGACGAGAAGATACAGAAGGGGGAGCCTATCCTTATCGACATGGGAGTTCGTCTGGGCGGCTACTGCTCCGACCTCAGCCGCACCCTCTTCCTCGGCCAGCCGGACGAGCAATTCGACAAGATTTACGATATAGTTCTGACGGCCCAATTGACGGCGGAGGCGCTCATCCGCAAGGACATGACCGGAGAGCAGGCCCACTTACTGGCCCACAACGTGATCGCTGAGACAGGCTACGGCGAGAACTTCGGCCACGGCCTTGGCCACGGCGTCGGCCTGCAGGTCCACGAGATGCCCCGCCTGATCCGTGCCTCGAAGGATGTGCTGGCCGACGGCATGGTGTTTACCATCGAGCCGGGCATCTACGTCAGCGGCTGGGGCGGCGTTCGCATTGAGGATATGGTCGTGCTGGAGAATGGCCGTCCACGGATGCTTACGAAGGCGCCGAAAGCGAGGGTTGTCGCTGCTGCGCAGAAGAGCGGCAGTTGAGACCAATGTTTTACGTCGCTGGCGTGGCCCTTCGGGAGGAGGACTTGCTATGGTGAGAAACTCCCTTGACGCCGATAACCGCGCCGCCAGCTCCGGCGAGCAGGCGGCAGTGCCTCGTGGTCCCAAGGCCTGGCTCCTGGCCCTGCGCCCCTGGTCCTTCCCGGCGTCCATCATCCCTATGCTGGTGGGGGGCGCCCTGGCCTACCGGGCCGACTTCTGGGACTGGCCGCTCTACTTGCTCACCCTGCTGGGCGGCCTTTTCTTCCACATCGGCGCTAACCTTACCAACACCTACTTCGACTTCCAGCGGGGCGCCGATACCGTTGCCCACGCCGATGACCGGACGCTGGTGGACAGGATGCTGCGGCCCAGAGACGTCTTGTTGCTGATCGGGGTCTTCTTCCTGGCTGGCTCGGCGATCGGTGGCTACCTGGCCTCCCAGAGCGGCTGGGAGCTCCTGGCCCTGGGCACCGCTGGTCTATTCCTGGGCCTCTTCTACACGGCCGACCCCCTGGGCTACAAATACCGAGCTCTGGGCGATCTGGGTATATTCATCTCCTTCGGGCCCTTCCTGGTGCTGGGCTCCTACTTCGTGCAAACGGAGAAGCTGGACCTCTTGCCCCTGCTCTTCTCCCTGCCCCTGGGGCTGCTCATCGTTGCCATCGTCCACGCCAACAACTATCGCGATGCCCGAGCCGACCGCAAGGCCGGCGCCAGGACTCTGGCCCAGGCCCTAGGCGAGCGCGGCTCGAGGTACGCCTACTACCTCCTGGTGCTGACCCCTTACGCCTTCGTGATAGCCTTCGGGGCGGCCGTTACTCCCTGGGTGTTGCTTGCCCTTCCCACAATCGTGTTGCCCCTGAGGATGATCCGCCAGTTGAACGCCGCCGGCGAGGAACTGCGACAAGCCCTGGCTTTCCTGCCCCAGCAGACGGCCAATCTCATCGTCGTCTTCGGGGGGTTGATGGCCCTTGGTATTCTGGGAAGCGAGCTCGTATGACGTGGGTGCGCGCCTGCCTTCCGGTGGGCTCGAGTAGAACTGGGGTGAGGCAACGATGATCGACGCCGGTGACCTGCGCAAAGGGATAACCATCGAAATAGACGGCGTGCTCTATCAGGTGCTGGACTTTCAGCACATCAAGATGGGACGAGGCTCCGCCCAGGTGCGCATGAAGCTCAAAGACATCCGCGCCGGCCACATCATCGAACGATCGGTTCAGGCGGGCACCAAGTTCTCGCGGGCGCGGGTGGAGCGCCAGCCAGCCCAGTACCTCTACGCCGACGGCGACCTGCACTACTTCATGAACACCGAGACCTACGACCAGATCGCCCTCAACACAGAGCGGCTAGGCGATGCCCTTCAGTATCTCAGCGAGAACACTACCTGCCAGCTCCTCACCCACGGCGAACAGGCCATAGGTATCGAGTTGCCAGCAGCGGTCGAGCTGAAGGTGGCCCAGACCGACCCCTGGGTTCGCGGCGATACCGCCCAGGGCGGCAATAAGCCCGCCCGCCTGGAGACGGGCCTGACTGTGCAGGTGCCGCTGTTCGTCAATACCGGCGACGTGGTGAAGGTGGACACCCGCAGCGGTCAATACCTGGAGAGGGCCAGCGGTCGATGATGGACGGTCTATTCCGTAGCCCAGGTCGCTACCTATGTGCGTGAGCTGCTGGAGACCGATGTCCATCTGGCCGACCTAAGTAGAGACAGATGACCGAAGCTTCCGAACAGGCCCTCAAGATCCTGAGAGACGAAAGCCTCTTCCAGTGGTATCTGATCCCTCTTTTTGCGTTTGTGGTATACGTCTATGCTGTCGAGGTCGAGCGGCGAAACTGGAGCGGCGTTTTCGCAGGGCTCGCCTTTTATGGGATGGACCTGTTTAACGAGACGTGGAATGCCCTGGTCTTGCACTTTACCGACCGGTCTGCCGTATGGACTACACCTGGTGATACTTCCTATCTGATCCTTGTGGGGCTCACCATCGAAATAAGCGCCATGTTTGCGGTCGCCGGTGTGGCCTTCACGAAGATGCTCCCAGCGGACAAGAGCCTCAGGATCCTGGGCATTCCCAACCGATGGTTCTTTGCTGTTGCCAACGCGATCCTCTGTGTCTTTGTCGAGGTGCTGCTGAACAGAGCAGACGTCCTGGTCTGGGAATACCCCTGGTGGAATTTCCCAAACATCGGACTTATCTTCCTCTTGGGCTACCTTCCCTTCATGGCGGTGTCATTCTGGGTGTATGATATGGAAAAGATACGGAACAAAATCGCAACAGTGCTTGTCATCTATGCCGTTGATCTCTCTGCCATTATCCTTTTTGCAGGCCTGTTGGGGTGGATCTAGTAGATCAATTAGATGAGAGAAGTCTATTCGGTAGCCCAGGTTGCCACCTATGTGCGTGAGCTCCTGGAGACCGATGTCCATCTGGCCGACCTTTGGGTCGAGGGCGAGGTCTCCAACCTCACTCGCTCGGCGGCCGGCCACACCTACTTCACCCTCAAGGACGGGTCGGCCCAGCTTCGCTGCGTGATGTTCCGCCGCCAGCACGCCGGCACGCCTCTTGAGGATGGCACGCAGGTGACCGCCCACGGCCGCATCTCCTTCTTCGAGCGGCGGGGCGAAGTGCAACTGAATGTCGATTTCGTCCAGCCGGCGGGCGTGGGCATCTGGCAGGCCCAGTTCGAGCGCCTGAAGGCCCAGCTCGAGGAAGAGGGGCTGTTCGAGCCCTCGCGCAAGCGGCCGCTTCCCTCCTTCCCGCGGCGCATCGGCGTGGTCACCTCTCCCGCTGGCGCCGTCTTCCACGACATTTGCAGCATCATCGGACGCCGCTGGCCCCTGACCGAGATCGTCCTGGCTCCTACCCCTGTGCAGGGGGACGAGGCGGCGCCTGCTATCGTGGAGGCGCTGTCCAGCCTGAACCGTGAATCAGATATCGACGTGATCATTGTCGCCCGCGGCGGCGGTTCGGTAGAGGAACTCTGGCCCTTCAATGAGGAGACGGTGGCCCGCGCCATCTATGCCAGCCGCATACCGATAGTATCGGCGGTGGGCCACGAGACCGATTACACCATCGCCGACTACGTGGCCGACCTGCGGGCTCCCACCCCTTCGGCGGCAGCCGAGCTGGTGGTGCCCGACCGAAGGGAGGTCTCACGCCAGATCACGGGCTCTATGGTGACCATGGCGGGCTGGATGGCCGGCCAGGTGGCGCGTGACCGATCCGGAGCAGAGCAGCTCCTGCTGCGCCTGCGTCGCAGCGTCCCCGACGTGAGCCAGGAGAGGCAGCGACTGGCTGTCCTCCTGGGCAGCGCTCACTCAGCGATGGCCCAGACCCTGAACGGCCGTCGGGAACGCCTAAAGGCCCATGCTCTGCAGCTTCGCTCCCTGAACCCCAAGGGCACGTTGGCCCGCGGCTATGCCCTCGTGCAGCGGCGGGCCGATGGACAGGTGGTGCGCAGCGTGAGCCAGGTCAAGGGCCGCGAGCGCCTGGACGTGCATGTGGCCGATGGCCGCTTCCCGGCGGAGGTGTCGAGGCAGCATGGCTTCTGAGGCCGGCGAAAGCTTCGAGGACGCCTTCCGCCGCCTGGAGGAGACGGTGGCCAGGCTGGAGGAGGGCGGTCTGCCTCTAGAGGAGGCCCTGGCCCTCTACGAGGAGGGGATGCGCCTGGCCCAGAGCTGTCAGGGGCTCCTCGACCAGGCGGAGTTGCGTATCACTCGTCTGCAGGAAGCGTTCGCCGCCTACCGTGAGGAGGCCTCGAGGGGGCTGCACGAGGAAGAGCCCACCTACGGCCCCGGGGACGAGGAGGACGAGCCCCTTGCTGAAGGCTGACCTCCACACGCACACCTACTTCTCGCCCGACTCCCTCACATCGCCCGAGAAATACGTGCAGACCTGCCTCAAGCGGAGGGTCAACTGCGTGGCCGTCACCGATCACAACGCTATTGGTGGCGCCCTGGCTATCGAGAAGTTGGCCCCCTTCAAGGTGATCATCGGAGAGGAGGTCGAGAGCTCAGAGGGCGAGATCATGGGCCTCTTCCTTCAGGAGGAGGTGCCGGCCGGGCTCAGCCCCGAGGAGACGGTGCGTCACATCAAGGAGCAGGGCGGGCTGATCTGCATACCGCACCCCTTCGACCGGTTCCGCGGCGAGCGCCTGGCTGAGGCAGCCCTCATGCGCATCCTGCCTCAGGTGGACATCATCGAGGCCTTAAACGCGCGCACCACCTTGCGGGGTGACAACGAGCACGCGGCTCGCTTTGCTCAGGAGCACGGCCTGGCAATGTCGGCGGGCAGTGATGCTCACTCGGCGCGAGAGTTGGGGCGGGCCTGCGTGGAGATGCCCGACTTCGAGGGGCCGCGGGAGTTCCTCCAGGCCCTCAAGGAGGGGCGCATCGTGGGACGTTTGTCCGGTCCATTGGTGCGCCTTTGGAGTCGCTGGGCCTGGCTGCGACGCCGCCTGGGCTGGCGGCCAGCAGGATAGCGGGACGATCATGCTGCATATCGGCTGGTTCTCCACCGGACGCGATGAGGCCGCCTGTCAGCTCCTGGAGGCGACCTGGCAGGCCATCCAGGCGGGCGAGATGAAGGCCCGCATCGCCTTCGTCTTCAGCAATCGAGAGCGAGGGGAGAATCCGGCCAGCGACCGCTTCTTTGATCTGGTGAAAGGCTACGACATACCGCTCGTCTGCCTGTCGTCAAAGCGCTTTCGCCAGGAGCGAGGCGAACCGCCCGCTCGTGCCGGCGAGCCGCTGCCTGCCTGGCGGAAGGAGTACGATCGGGCTGTGATGCGCCTGCTGGAGGCGCATCCCTTCGACCTGGGCGTCCTCGCTGGCTACATGCTCATCCTCACGGAGGAGGCCTGCCAGCGCTACGACATCCTCAACCTCCACCCGGCACCGCCGGGGGGGCCGGCTGGCACCTGGCAGGAGGTTATCTGGCAGCTCATGGAGCAGGGGGCCTCGACGGCGGGGGTGATGATGCACCTGGCAACGCCAGAACTCGACCAGGGCCCGCCCGTTACCTACTGCACCTATAGCATCCGTGGGCCCGCCCTCGACGGGCTGTGGGCGGAGGTGGAGGACAGAAGCGTGGCCGGGGTGCAGGCCAGCGAAGGCGAGGACAATCCCCTGTTTCGGGAAATCCGTCGTCAGGGGGTGATGCGTGAGCTTCCCCTGGTGGTAGCCACCCTGAGAGCCTTCGCCGAGGGGAAGGTGTGCATCGAAGGCGGGCGAGTGGTGGACGCTGGCGGCAGCCCCATCGGCGCATGCGACCTGACGCAGGAGATCAACCGTATGGTGGGCTCAGCATGACCCAAGAATCGACTCGCTGCATTGCCTTCGACATGGAGGGTCCTCTCACCTCCCAGGACGCCGCTTTCGAGCTCATGGGCCTGGCGCCGGGGGGCCACGAGGTATTTCAGGCCATCAGCCGCTACGATGACATCCTGGCCCTGGCCGGTCGGCCCGACTACGAGCCCGGCGATACGTTAGCCCTCATCGTTCCCTTCCTCCTCTATCACCGCCTGAGTGTCTTCCATATCGAGCGGCTGGCTGAATCGGCCCCCCTGGTGGAAGGGGCGGCAGAAATTATCGCTCAACTGGCCGGCGAGGGCTATCAGGTCTTCTGCATCACCACCACCTATGAGCAGTACGCCCGGCGGCTGGCTCAGCGCTTGGGCCTAGCGGCGGAGCGGGTAGCCTGCACCACCTTCCCTCTAGAAGAGCTGGCCGCTCGGCTGACCCAGGACGACATCGGAGCGGTGGCCCGCGTTGAGCTGGCCCTGCGCCAGCGGGATGTGCAGGAGGACGATGCGCGCCTTCAGGCCCTTCTCGACGCCTTCTACTGGGAAGAGCTACCCGGCACGCCTTTGGGGGAGGCAGTGGCATCAGTCAAGCCCATCGGCGGGAAGCGGAAGGTCGGGGCCCTGGCTAAGTTTGCCAGGTCTTGCCAGCCGGAGTTCTCTCGCTGGGTGGTGGTGGGCGATAGCATCACCGACAACGCCATGCTCACCACTGTTCGCGATGCCGGCGGCCTGGCCGTCGTCTTCAACGGCAACCGGTACGCTCTGGAGTGCGGGGCAGTGGGGGTGGCGTCCACGTCTCTAGCCGCTCTCCTGCCTCTGCTGAGGGTCTGGGAGAGCGGCGGTCTAGAGGGGGCGGGCGATTTCGTGTCGCGGTTGGCCAAGGACGCCGAAGCATCTGGTGCTCATTATCACTGGCTGGCCGGCGTCGACATCGCCGAAGCGCTAACGGTGCACGCTCGGTTCCGTCGCCTGGTGCGTCAGGCAGCGGCGGGACTGGGGTAGGCCATGCCTGCTTTCGACGTCATCGGCCTAGGCGCCCTGAATATAGACCGCATCTACTCTGTGCCCCAGGTCGTCACCGACGGCGCCCAACTAATCGACGAGGCAGCGGTGGATGCCGGCGGTTGCTCGGCCAACACCACCTATGCCCTGGCCAAACTGGGCCTGCGCTGCGGCTTTCTGGGCGCGGTAGGCGACGACGCCGATGGACAGATCGTCCTCCGTTCCTTTGTTGAGGTGGGGGTGGACACCAGCCACATCGTGCGCAAGCCAGGGGTCGCCACCGGCTCCGTGCTCGCCTTCGCCGATGAAGAGGGCAATCGGGCCATGTACGCCGACTCGGGGGCGAACGCTCTCTTCGAGCCGGAGGACCTGGACGCGGCCTACCTGGCCAGCGCCCGTCTCGTCCTTTTCTCCTCCTTCGGGGGCAACATTCCCTTGGCCGTGCAGAGGTCCGCCGTCGAAGCTCTGCCGCCGACCGCTACGATGGCCTTGTCTATTGATGCCCTGCTGGCGCATGGCGGGCTGGATGCCCTGGCGGAACTGGTCAGCCGTTGTACCATCACCTTCGCCAACGCTCATGAGCTCAGTGAGCTGACGGGGCTGGAGCTTCCCGCCGCCGCTGAGGCCCTTCTCGACCTGGGCTGCCAGACGGTTGTGGTGACCTTCGGGCGAGGGACAGCACGCCAGCCCTGGATGGAGATGGAGGCGACCGCGGAGGAGCGAAGGGAACTGCCGATCGTCTGCTGGCTGATCAGTGGGGACGACCGCTGGGCGCTGCCGGCGCTGCCCACCCACGAAGGTCCTATCGTCGATGCCACTGGTGCCGGCGACGCCTTCGCTGTCGGCTTCCTCTGGGGTTACCTGGCAGGGGAGCCTCTGCCTCGCTGCGCCTCGCTGGGTCACGTGGCCGCTGGTTTCTGCCTCGCCAGCATGGGCTGTCGGGCCGGCCTCCCCACGCGAGAGGCATTGCTGGCTCGCCATGCTGCTCACTTCGGCTAGCGGGCGCCGCCGTTGTCGTTTGTGTCCGGGGACTGCTATAATAGGGCCAACCTGGGGGCTCTGGGCTAAGGAGGCTAGTCATGCGTTGTTCCAACTGCGGCAATCTCTGCTCCCTGGACGATAATTTCTGTCGAAAGTGTGGTACCTCCTTGCGCAACGTGAGGGTGCCGGCAGCCCGCAACGGCTCCCAGCTTCCTGTCGCCTGGCGAAGCGCGATGCCGGTGGTGGCCCGAGGGGCAGCCATCTTCGCTCTGGGCGCTGCCATCCGGATGCTGTTGGGGATGGTGGGCAGGCGGGCTGTTCAGGTGCCCGCCTCGCTGGCAAAGCGGCAGCCCGCGAAGAAAAAGGCGAGCCGTCTTCCGGCCAGAAAAGATGGAGAGGCCGAACCCGAAGGGTCCTACGCCGTTCAGGAGACGCTATTCCTGAGAAGAATCATCCTGCGTCGCTAGGGAGGCGATTAGCCCCGCGAAGGGATACGTGCAAGAGGGCGTGGCTGAGTAGCTGCGCCTTCGTCTTAGGGGAAGCTTAGGCCGATGGCCAACGTGGTGCTGGTGGTGGATATGCTGCGCGGCTTCTGCGAGGAGGGCCATCCTCTCTACGTGGGGGAGACTATCCGCCAGATCACCCCCAACATCCGTCGCCTGCTGGAGGAGGAGAGGGCCAAGGGTTCGTACATCATCTTCCTCTGCGATAGCCACGCGCCCGACGACAAGGAGTTTCAGATGTTTCCGCCCCACTGCATTCGAGGCACGGAGGAGGTGGAGATCATCCCCGAGCTGCGGCAGTTCGCCGATGAGGTCATCCCCAAGACTCGCTTCAGTGGTTTCTACGGCACCAACCTGGATGAGCGACTGCGCGAGCTGAATCCTGACAGGGTCATCGTCGTGGGTGACTGCACCGACATCTGCGTGATGCACACGGTGGCCGATGCTCGCAATCGCGACTACCTGGTGGAGGTGCCCGCGGACTGCGTGGCGACCTTCGACCAGGAAGCTCATCGCTATGCCCTACAGCATATGGAGAAGATCCTGGGGGCCAAGGTTGTAGGCCTGCCCGCCGAAGGGACGGGGGTGGCATGACAGAAGATCAGTCTGTGGGCGAGGCCCCTTTCCCTCTATCCCCAGAGATCCTGGCTGGCGATACCTCCGACGTCTATTTCCTGCGCAGTAACCGCATTATGGAACTGGAGGGGGTCAACCCACGGGTGACTATGGAGTTCTTCCCCAGCGGCGATGGCATCCTCTGCGGCATGAAGGAGGTGCTAGCCCTCCTTGGCCAGGCCCTTCCATCCGATGGCGAGGTCTGGGCCCTACAGGAGGGCAAGCCCTTTTGTCTCAAGGAGGTCGTCCTGCGGGTCACCGCCCCCTATCTCTCTTTCGGCGTCTACGAGACGGCCATCCTGGGCATCCTGGCCCATGAGAGTGGCTGGGCCACCGCCGCCCGCGAGTGTGTGGAGGCTGCCCAGGGGGTGCCCATAGTGAGCTTTGGCGCCCGCCATGTTCACCCGGCGGTAGTGGCGGCCATGGAGTACGCCGCCATGGTGGGCGGCTGTGTCTCCTGCTCGACTCCTGCGGGCGCCCAACTGGCGGGGGTGAGCCCTTCGGGGACTATGCCTCACGCCATGATGCTCTGCTTCGGCGACACAGCGCGGGCGGCGGTAGCCTTCGACAAGCACATGCCGCCCGAGGTGCCGCGCATCGTCCTGGTAGACACCTTCCATGACGAGCCGGAGGAGGCCCTGCAGGCCGCCCACGCCCTGGGCGATCGCCTCTACGGCGTGCGCCTGGACACCCCCGGCGAGCGAGGGGGCGTTACTCCCGACCTGGTGATAGAAGCGCGGGCTCGCCTCGACCTGGCGGGCTTTCAGCACGTGAAGCTAATCGTCAGCGGCGGCGTGACCCCCGCCCGCATCCGCCAGTTCCTGGAAGCGGGCGCTCCAGTGGACAGCTTCGGCGTGGGCAGCTACATCAGCGGCGCTCGCCCCATCGATTTCACTGCCGACATCAAGGAGGTGGAAGGCAAACCGGTGGCTAAGCGCGGCCGCATCCCCGGCATCATCGCCAACCCCCGCCTTCATCGAGCCATCTAAGAACCCCGTTCGCCCTCCTTATTGACTCTTAGCCGTTCCCTCCTACAATAGGACTGCTGTGCCTGCCGCAGCAGGCCGAAAGGCAGCCCCAGTATGGGACGATGGAAGGCCTGGGCGCTTGCCTGGCTCCTGGCAGCGACCCTAGCGGCGCTGCTCCTCCAGGCGCCCTCCGCTCGGGGTGACGAACTCCTCGTCAACGGGGGGGTTGAGGACGAGCTGGGCCACGAATGGCGCACGACGAGTGACGATGATGTTATCGAGAGGATTTGCAGACCCGAGATAGCGGTGCACGGCGGGGAGTGCGCAGGCAGAGTGACGTGCCACGGCCCGCAGAAGTGTGAGGTGTCGCAGGTCGTCTTCGGAGTGGGCCACGGTCAGTACTACGAACTGCGGGGGTACATCGCGCGGAGTCACGAAGGCCCCACGACGTTGGCTGAGCTTGACTGGTATGAGAGCAGCGATGCTACGGGTCCACGGGTCGAGTGGTCCGGGGGACCCCTCCTGTGCAGCGAAACCGATGCTCCACCCTATAATTGTCTAATTACAGTTATGCAGTCAGCTCCGCCGGAGGCCCGTTCCGCTAGAGTAAAGGTTCTGGCCACCGACCCCCCTGAAGGTTTCGCTATGTACCTGGACGACTTCAGCTTCACAGGTCCCCCTGCTCCCACTCCCACGCCCACGCCATCGCCCACCGCTAGCCCATCGCCATCTCCCACCCCTGGCCCATCGCCATCTCCCACCGCCAGCCCATCGCCCACCGCTAGCCCTTCGCCGTCGCCCACGCCTTCGCCCATAGCCAGCC
>CAZSHQ010000023.1:0-10738 GCA_964606995.1 uncultured Dehalococcoidia bacterium
TGGCCTCCCTCAGATAGTCGATGGCTGCGAAGAGCTGGACGTCGCGGCCCAGCTCGATGTCCTCCTCAGTAGACACTACCTCAATGTCCGGCGCCAGGCCGATCGCTTCGATCTGCTCCCCGTTGGGAGTGAGCCATCGGGCAATGGTGATGTAGAGGGCGCCACCGTCAGAGAGCTGGCGCAGGTGGTTCACCGATCCCTTACCGAAGGTGGTGCTCCCGATGAGGACGGCGCGACCGTTGTCCCGCACAGCGGCAGCCAGCACTTCGGCGCCGCTGGCGCTGCCCCTACCAACCAGCACCACCAAGGGGATCTCCTCACCTTGATCACCGCCGTCCGCCCGCTCGACGACCTCGTTGCCCTCCTTGTCCACCTGGATAAGGATAATGCCACTGTCCAGGAAGAAGTCGGCTATCTCCACCGTGGCGCCCAGGCCGCCGCCAGGGTTCCGCCGCAGGTCCAGGATAAGCCCCCTGTAGCCTTTCTCTTCGATGTCCCTGATAACAGTCCTCAGGTTGCCCAACGTCTCGTCAGTCATCTGCTGCAACTCGACATAAGCTATATCATTCACGGGATTGCCATCGTCATCCTCAACCTCATGGGTGAAGACGGTAGGGACGGTGATGACCGCGCGGGTGATGGTGATGTCCTCAGTCTCACCGTTTTCGTGACGGACGCCCAAGGCCACCTCGCTGCCCTGAGGCCCTCGAATAACGCGAACCGCCTGGCCCACTGTCCAGCCAGCAGTGGATTCGCCGTCTACCGTCACGATGACATCGCCAGCGCGGATGCCTGCCTTATCGGCAGGGGAATCGCGGAAGGGAGCAACGATGACTATTTCGCCGCTGATCGGGTCCTGCTCCACGCGAGCGCCAATTCCCTCGAATTGGCCAGTGACGATATCGATACCCAGAGAGTAGGTCTCGGGATCGATGTATATCGTGTGCGGGTCGTCCAGAGAGGCCAGGGCCCCGTCTATCGCCCCTTGGAGCAAGATCTCCGGGTCCACGCTCTCCTGGGCGACGAAATCTTCTCGGATGATACCGTAGATCTCGTCCAGGATGTCGAAGCCCGCCTCGTCCTGGGACGAGCGCGTAGAGCCACCGCCGTCCTCCTGACTCTCGCCGATGCGCCAGCCAACCACCCCGCACATCACAGACAGGAGGGCCACCAGCAGGCCAAACATGACCCAGCGCAGCGCCGTCAGCACCTGCCACTCACTTCTTCCACTTGTCATCGGCCACCACTCCCTTATAAAACCATTCTTCAAGGGCTACCCAGGACCAACCGTTGCCGCGATGCGGCTGTAGTGTAACATCGGCCCCAGGCCTTTGCAATTTGACCGCCAGCGTCGCCGCTTATGTCGACCACGCCGCGCATACGCGGGGGACCCTACTTCACGTAAGAATTATAGTGCGATCATAGTCGCTGAAGGTTCGCCCTTCCCCTACCGCCTGATTGTGCCAAGCCCTCGCTCCAGCTATCATGGCCTCACTGGCAAGCTCCCATCATGAAGTACAAGGTCAGCGTCGAGAGGAACACCCTGCGCTTCGCCGCCGCCCACCTCACCACCTCCCAAGGCCAGGCCGAGCCGCTGCACGGCCACAACTACGCCCTGTTGATCGACGTGGAAGGTGCCCTCACCCAGGACGCCTGGGTGATAGACTTCGGCGAGCTCAAGAGGATCGGCGAGGCCCTGTGCCACGAGCTGGATCACCGTTTCCTATTGCCACGTGACAACCCAGCCCTCCACATCAGTGACCTAGACGACGCCTGGCAGATCGACTCCGCTGGTGGACGTTATGTCATCCCAAAAAGTAATGTGTGTGTGCTGCCACTCGACAACTCCACCGCCGAGCGTCTGGCCGAATGGTTCTGTCACCGCCTGGCGGAAGCACTGGCCGAGCGAGGCAATATCACCTCCATCAGCGTGGGCGTAGAGGAGGCGCCTGGTCAGGCCGGCTGGTGCACCCTCAGTCTGGGCAACCGTTGACACGGCGGCCAGAGGCATTATGATGAGGATGGAAAAGGACCAAGAAAGGTCTCCCTCATGCAGATAGACTGGCAAAAGGCCATTGACGAGATCCTCTCCAGCGAGATCTGCTGCCCCCGTTGCGGCGCCCTGGTCCCGGAGGTGATGGTGGGTTACTCCCGTGCCCCCTCAGCCGGCCAGTTCGCCCCCCTCTGCCAGGGCTGCGACTCTCGCCAGGAGTGCGATGCCCGCAAGCTGGTGCTGTTATGCGAAGCCTGCGGCCGTGAACTGCGCCTCCGCGGGCGCAAGGTGAACCAGGAAGCGATGATGATCGCCCTCTTGGAGGAGTGCCAGCGCAATCTGGAGGAGAGCCTCGACTACCTGGCTGAGTACTGGCGGGAGGATCTGGACATCGACCCCGAGGATATAGGCAAACGCCTGGAAGAGATGGACCCCCAGCTCTTCGCCCAGGAGAACACCTGGCGCCGCTACCTAGAGGAGCAGTATCTCAAGTTTCACCGCTGGTTCCGCGAGCGCGCCCTGCGCATCCCCAATCCCGCCTGGCGCTCCGAGTATGTGGAAGAGATTATCGCCCTGAACTACGAGTCTCTTCTGGGCGACTAGACTGACCTTGCCTGAAGCGGGTTAGGGCTAGCCTTATCGGAAAAGCTAGGCCTCGTCGACTGTGGCTAGACGAACGCGCCTAGCCACAGCAACCGGACGCGCCGGGGACGGACTTCGTCGCCCGAATGAAGGCGCTGACAAACGTTGGCGATGTCTCCCCTTCGGCTGGACCACTGCAACAGCTAGTGGCAGCGACCGTCTGAAGGTCTGCTTGCCCCCAGACTCGGGTGGCCTCGACGCCAATGTCCTGGAAGCCAGCGGCCTTCAGCTTGCCAACGTACTCCTCTTCCTTCAGGGCTCCTGCCAGGCAGCCCGCCCACAGCTCCAGGTTGCGCCGCAATTCCTCCGGCATGCCGCCTCTGTAGACGATGTCGGAAACGGCGAGTCGCCCACCGGGCTTGAGTACGCGATAGGCCTCGCGCAGCACCCGATCCTTGTCAGGCGATAGGTTCACCACGCAGTTGCTGATGATCACATCCACCGAGTCGTCAGGCAGAGGCATGTCCTCCATCTCGCCCTTGAGGAACTCCACATTCTCGATGCCCGCCTTCCTCTGGTTCTGGCGGGCCAGCTCCAGCATCTCGTCCACCATGTCCAGACCGTAGGCCTTGCCCGTGGGGCCCACCCGCCGAGCGGACAGGAGAACGTCGATGCCGCCGCCGCTGCCCAGGTCCAGAACGACCTCCCCCGGATGCAGCTCGGCCAGGGCCACCGGGTTGCCGCAGCCCGCCGACGCCAGCGCCGCCTCCAGAGGAACCTCCTTCAGGTCCTCGGGCGCGTAGATCTGGCCGCTGATGGGGTTGGCAATCTCAGATTCGGCCGGCGCGCAACAGGTCGGCTTAGGCGAGCAGCAACTAGCGCCGGCCTGCTGCGCAGCCTGCCGAGCGAGCTGCGCGTAGTGCTCGCCAACTCTCTGCTTGATCTCCTTCTTCGTGCCCATGGGTTACCCCCTTACATCCAACCTGACAATAGAGGGCCATTCTCAATGACTATCGGCTCAGACCGCTGAGGGCGGCCACTACCTGACCCAGGACATCCTTGCGCAGGCGGAAGTAGTGCCACAGCCCCTGCTTCTCGACGTCGAGCAGGCCCGCCTCCCTAAGCACCTTGACGTGATAAGAGATGGTGGGCTGACTCAGGGGCGTGCAGCCAACGATTTCGCACTCGCAGACGCCGCCAGGGTTTCTGGCCACCAGGCTGAGGATTTGCAGGCGGGTGGGGTCAGCGAGGGCCTTGAAGACAGCTGCCCAGCGCTCGGCCTCCCTCTCGGCGGCGCAGGCAACCTCCGCGGCCACAGCGGGGCAGCAGCCCACGACTATGGATGCCCGCGCCATTTGCTTCACTTGAGCCATGACACTAATAGTGTATGGCTTATATCGAAGTTTGTCAATATAGTCCCCGCAAAACGCTGAGAATTCTTCCGCTGCCTTTCCCTAGCCTGCCGCCGGCACCCGATAGCCCCAGGAGGCGGACTCGCTCTCCTCCCCGAGACCCAGGGCAGCTTCGATACGCCCCAGGAGGTCCGTCAGGCCCCAGCCCTTGACCGCCGATACCAGCAGTGCATCCGGCCGCCAATACCGGAGGGAGGCCCGCACCTCGCCCAGATCTTCCAGCCCCTCGATGGACACTCCATCCGGCCCGCAGATGAGGTCGGCCTTGTTGAGGACGGTGATGCAGGGCTTGTCGGCCAGGCCCAGGTCGGCCAGGGTGTCCTCCACCGTCTGAGCCTGTTCGGCGGCGTCGGGATGGGTTACGTCCACCACATGCAGAAGGAGGCTCGCCTCGGACAGCTCCTCCAGGGTAGCGCGGAAGGCAGCCACCAGTTGCGTGGGCAGGTTCTGAATGAAACCGACGGTGTCGGTGAGGAGAAAGGCGCCGCCCTGAGGGAGGGCCACCCGCCGGGTGACGGGGTCGAGGGTGGCGAACAGCTTGTCCCCCACCAGCACGTCTGCCCCCGACAGGGCCCGCATGAGGGTGCTCTTGCCGGCGTTGGTGTAGCCCACCAGGGAGATGACGGGCACGCGCTGGCGCGCCCGCCGCCGCCGATAGAGCGCGCGCTGCCGCCGCACCTCTTCGAGCTGGCGCTTCAGGTGCTGAATCTTGCGGCGGATCAGACGGCGGTCGGTCTCCAGCTGGGTCTCGCCGGGGCCGCGGGTACCGATGGCCCCCTCCAGCCGCTCCAGGTGAGTCCACTGGCCGGGCAGGCGGGGCAGCAGGTATTCGTGCTGGGCCAGCTCCACCTGGAGGGCCCCCTCGCGGCTGCGGGCGTGCTGGGCGAATATGTCCAAGATAAGAGCGGTGCGGTCGAGGACCTTGATCTGAAGGGCGTCTTCCAGATTGCGCTGCTGGGAGGGCGAGAGCTCCTCGTCGAAGATTATCGTGCTGTAGCCCAGGCGATGCCGCAGAGAGGCTAGCTCCTGCACCTTGCCGCGGCCCACATAGTAGGCGGGCGTCCGTCGCTCCAGCTTCTGGACGCACCTGCCGACGACATTGGCGCCCGCGGTCAGAGCAAGCTGGGCCAGCTCCTCCAGCGAGCTCTGGCTGGTCCAGCGACTATTGCCTCGCCCCTTTAGCTCCACCGCCACCAGATAGGCCCGCTCGATGGGCTCGGCGGTGATATGGCCGGTCGTAGCTATGCTGCTCGCCCTCCTTGACAGAATGCGCTTTCCCCTACAAGTATACCGCAAAGCGTGACACCATGCCGACAGGCTCACGCCCGGGCCAGTGACGTTGACAGCCCGGCACGCAGTGCCGATAATGATAATCTGCTAGGAGGCGCAAGACGAATGCCAGATGAAAAGCCGCTGATCCCCCATAGCCTTCTGTCCCTGGGCAGCTTCAGGGAGGACATTCAGGCGCTCCTCACTCTGTCGCCTGAGCAACTGCAAGTGTTGAGCGCGCTCGCGAACGGGCGGGACGGCTTCTGGCCATCTCGGCAAACCATGAGTTTCGCGGAGCAGGCGTCGATCTCGCTCGACGAGGCGAAGCGAACGTTGGGCGTCGCCGAGTACCTATATGAGAGATGCCGAGAATACCAGATATCGCCTGACCACGCCGTGGCGCAGCTGCTGGACGTGGCGCGTGCCCTAGGCATCGAACATGTTGCGGCGAAGGATCCCGCCCTGCGCGATTTAGTCTCACCGAAGGACGCATACGAGTCCCAGAGACACGCTGCAAGCGAGGCGACCGGGACCGTCGCCCACTTTCAGCGGCTGGACGGTGTATGGGACATACGGCCTATCTTTCACAGACATACACATGAGGTGGTGGCCAGGGTGCCGGTGCTGCTCATAAACGTGGCGTGGCACGACATGGCCGGGACAACGCACGAAGCGGTGTTTCAGCTTGATGACGACGATTGGGCAGATTTCAAGCGAGAGGCGGACAAGCTTGACGAGCGGCGGCGTGCGCTCCGGCCGGAACTCGGTGAGGCGTAAGCGCACTTGTGACCGCTTCCCGCGTGGTGTATTATGTCAGTAGGTGAGCTATTCCAACTCACCGGAGCGACGGCGGGACTAGCCTCGCTCGCGTGGCTTATCGGTACCCAGATATTCGGGACGTACGAAGCACGCACTATAAGGGAGGCTTTACGCCAGCAGACTGAGACCATGCGTAGGCAGACTGACACCTTGAACAAGATGATTGACCGACTTGACGCGCTCGCTCGCCGAGTCGTAGCTAGAGGCCGAGGGACATACCCAGCGCCATGACCGTCGCCGTTATAGCTCTAGTTATGGCCGCCATGGCGCTCCTAGTCGCACTAGCTCTGTACCGGCAGATCCGGGCGCACGTAGAACTGCGGGAAGCGGTTCGTGACTGGCTTGCCAGCCAAGAGCTGTTGATGGGCAGAGTGGCTGAGGCCATGCAGTTGGTCCGAGCGATCGAAGCAGGACCGCTGGGAGCTGAGGATGAGAGCTTGGCGGAGAGCCCGACTGCGCGCCTTGAAGGCATAAGGGATCTCCGCACGACGCTCGCGAGGCTTCCCCCGGACGAATGCCTCCGTATTGTAGGCTGGTCCATGACTGGGTACATGCCGTCACAGCTGGAGGATCGGCTCGACCTCTTTCGGGAGGCGATGCGGGGTATCCCTTCACATTGGTATTGTGTGCTGCTTGCTGATCCCGATCGAGGCCGGCACATGCCCTCGGCAGACCAGCTAGTCCGTGCGTGGCAACAAGAAGAAGAGTGGCGGCCCCACCGCTACGTTCCCGCAGAGACGGCCTGAGTGCGGCTTCGCCACCCTAGAGGCACCACCCCCGCAGCCGCCGCAGGCCCTCCTCCAGCCGCTCGTCGGGGATGGTGAGCGACAGGCGGACGTAGCCCTCGCCGTGCGGCCCGTAGCCGATGCCCGGCGTCACCACCACGCCGATGTCGTCCAGGAGGCGGCTGGCGAACTCCAGGGAGGTCTGACCCTCGGGCAGGCGTGCCCAGATGTAGAGGCTGGCCTTGGGAGGGCGCACCCCCAACCCCATCCTGGCCAGCGCCTCCACCAGGCGGTCGCGTCGCCGCTGGTAGACGGCGTTGTGCTCGGCGATGCAGTCCTGGGGCCCCTCGAAGGCGGCGATGGCCATGCGCTGGATGGCCTGGGGGATGCCCGAATCGAGGTTGGACTTCACCCGCATGAGGGCGTCGACCATGGTGGCGTTGCCCACCACCATGCCGATGCGCCAGCCGGTCATGTTGTAGCTCTTGGAGAAGGAGTGGAACTCCACCCCCACTTCCCTGGCACCCACCGCCTGGAGGAAGCTCACCGGCCGGTAGCCGTCGAAGGCCACCTCGGTGTAGGGCCCGTCGTGGCAGACGGCGATGTCGTGCTTCTTGGCGAAGCGCACTACCCGCTCGAAGAAGTCGAGCCCGGCCACCGCGCCCGTGGGGTTGTTGGGGTAGCTGATCCACATCAGCCTGGCCCGCCGGGCCACCGCCTCGGGGATGGCCTCCAGGTCGGGCAGGAAATCGTTCTCCTCGGTCAAGGGCATGAAGTGGCAGGCGCCGCCGGCGAACATGGTGCCCACGGAGTAGACGGGGTAGCCGGGGTCGGGCACCAGGGCCAGGTCGCCGGGGTCGATGAAGCAGAGGGCGATGTGGCCGATGCCCTCCTTGGAGCCGATGAGAGGCAGCACTTCCCTATCGGGGTCCAGAGAAATGTCGAACCGCCGCTCGTACCAGCGGGCGATGGCCCGCCGCAGGTCGGGCAGGCCGTCGGTCTCCGGATAGCGATGGTTGGCGGGGTCGCGAGCGGCTTGGCAGAGGGCGTCGATAACGTGGGGCGGCGTGGGGATGTCGGGGTCGCCGATGGCGAAGCTGACGACGTCCACCCCCTGGGCACGCTTCTCGGCGATCTTGCGGCTGATCTCAGCGAACAGGTACGGTGGCAGCTTCTCGATGCGCTTGGCTAGTTGCATTACGCCGGTTCCCGCCAGCGCACCTCGTGCACGCGCACGGGGTCCTCGAACCCCCGCAGAGCTACCTCGCCCCGGTCGGCAAAGAGGAAGCCCTTGCCCGCCGCAAGCTCTCGCACGACATTGGCCGCGAGTATCTCTCCACCCTCTGCTTTCGCCGCGATACGAGCCGCCACAATGACCGTCATCCCGAACAGATCCTTCTCCTCCGCGATCGGCTCCCCAGCATTGAGGCCAATGCGCACCCGCAACGGCTCCTCCGCCGACTCGTTGTGCTCAGCGAACGCCCGCTGCATGGCGATGGCGCACTCCAGCGCCCGCGTTCCCGAAGCGAAGGAGGCCATGAACCCGTCCCCCAGCGTCTTCACCTCCGAGCCCCCGTGCGACCTCAGCGCCTCCCGCACGATGCGCTCGTGGGCCCGCAGCACCTCTCGGGCCTTGGCGTCCCCGAGGCGCTGAGTGAGCGCCGTCGAGCCCTCCACGTCCGTGAATAGGATGGTGTGAACCGCGCCTGCTGCTGGCGGCTCGTCCCACACTGGGGCTTCCTCACCCTCGCCCATGAACTCGCTGTTCGCTCTCAACACCGCCCCGGTGTCGCCCAGGAAGATCGCCCCCGATTCCCCTTCCAGGAGAGCCAGGCGGGCGTTCGGTATCCGAGAGGCAAGGCCGCGCGCGACGTCCACGCTAAGCCAGGAGAGCTGTCGGCGGTGAAGCACCAGGGTCGACGCCTTCACCTGCGGCAGGATGGCCGAAACGTCAAACCCTGCGGCCGCACCAAGCGCCGTCTTCATCGTCTCCTGCGTGATGCATTCGCGCATCAGCGCAGCATAGCGATGCGCTGGCTCGCCTTCCGACCAACCCAGCAGGGTATGCGCCACCGCCTCGCTGTACACATGCCAATCCGTATCTCTCATTTGGGCCAACGCCCGAAGCTGCGGCGATGCCGCGTCGCGCGTCACTGCCCAGGAGTTCCACAGAATAAGGTGCGAGATGCGCTCCGGATGGCGCGCCGCGTAGGCAATTCCCACCGGCCCCGAGTGAATAGGGCACACCAGGGCAAATCTCTCCAGGCCCAGGCGGTCTACCACCGCCTCCAGGTCCAGCGCATAGGCGTCGAGCGAGAAGTCGGTTACGTCTCGGTCCGACAGGCCGGCTCCTCTGCAGTCGTACCGCACCACCACTCTTGCTCGGGCTAGCGCCTCATACCAGCGCCGCCACTCCGGGAACTGCCACTCCATCTGGATATGGCTAACTGGAATCGTTGGCATCTCCACTAAGGGCCTGCCCGTGCCGAGCGCCCAGAAGGCGATGCTCACCCCGTCGGCGGTCTGCGCGTACTGGATGCGCGGCTCCATAGCGGCTATCCCTGAGGCTCTCTCTTCATCGTCCACATGTGAGGTCCACCGTTGGGCACGTCGCTCTCCACCACTACCTCGAAGCCGTGCCTCCGGTAGAAGCGCACGTTCCTCTCCTTCTCCGTTTCCACATAGCAGCGCAGGCCTTCAGCGTCCGCCCGCGCCAGCACCGGCTGTATCAGAGCGCTGCCGATGCCCCGGCCCTGACGCGCCGGGACGACGCCTAGAGTAGCAAGATACCAGTGGCGCGGCGGAACGTCGCGCTTGTGCAACCGCGTCTCGTAGTTCACACCGCTCATCAACCGACCGAACGCCGCCCGGCCGAACTTCAGGGGCACCAACATCATGCCCGCCAGGATCAGCCTCACAACGCTCAGCGGGTACTTCCCCGGCGGAATCCATAGCGCGGCGCCTTCGACCTTGCCGGCAGTGGTGTGCACCACGCCGTATTTGCGGCAGTACCTCGCCCAGACTTCCATGAACCAGGTCAGGACCTGCGCCCGCCTGGACTCGTCGGGGAGGATCCACAACCAATTGGGGTCGTCATGTAGCGCCCTGGCGAGTACCTGCCCCACCTCACGCGTCTGACCCGGCGCGAGAGGAATAGCTTCCGCCACTCCTGCGGTCATGGTCGGGGATCCTCCATCACACCTCCTCCCGCCAGCGCACCTCATATAAGCGTCCCTATCCTACACTAAGGGCATCTTCCCTGCCTAGATAGTCCGCCTCCACCCCCCACTACTACTTCCTCCACTCCCCCACAAACACCAGCTCCGCTGGCCCTGTCAGATAGCACTCCCCTTCCCCATCCCACTCCACCACCAGCATCCCGCCGGGTAGTGTTATGTCGACTCTTTCCCCTACCAGGCCGTGAAGCCGCGCGGCCACCATCGCCGCACAGGCGCCGCTGCCGCAGGCCAGCGTGGCGCCCGCTCCCCGCTCCCATACCCGCGCCTCCATGCGCTCGCGAGCAAGCACCCGCGCCACCTCGAAGTTCACCCGCTGGGGAAACAGAGGGTGGTGCTCTACCTTCGGCCCGATGCTCTCCAGAGGGAACTCCGCAACGGGCCGCTCGACGAAGTGGACGGCGTGGGGATTGCCCATCGAGATGCAGGTCACCGCCAGCCGCTGCCCCTCGATGTCCAGGGGCAGGTCCTTCAGGGGCGGCTCCTCCTCCGCCAGCACGGGGATCTCCTGGGGAGCGAAGCGAGGCACGCCCATGCTCACCCGCACTCGCTCCACCGCTCCCTTCTCTCCGAAGACCTGGGCCGAAAGAACGCCCGTCGACGTCTCCACGCTGAGCTCGCCCCCGCGAGGCCGCGCCAGGCCTTCGTCCACGGCGTACTTGACGACGCAGCGGAGGCCGTTGCCGCACATCTCCGCCTCCG
>CAZSHQ010000024.1:0-10604 GCA_964606995.1 uncultured Dehalococcoidia bacterium
GTGGGTGGAACCACGCAGGGCTATGCCTCTCGTCCCACATGGACGGGAGGCATTTCGGTTTTCGCCGGAGACGCCGTGCTTGCCGGTAGGCAGGGATCGGCTCTCGATTGATGGGAGGTGATCCACGTGTCGGTGGACATGGAAAAACTGCCAAAGGAAGAGCGCCTGGAGCGCTTACGCCACTCGGCCTCGCACATCATGGCTGAGGCGGTGCTCAGCCTCTTTCCGGACGCCAAGCTGGGCATCGGCCCGCCCATCGACACCGGCTTCTACTACGACTTCGACCTGCCTCGCAGCCTGACCCTCGACGACCTCAAGGTCATCGAAGAGCGCATGCGGCAGAGCATATCTGACGACCAGCCCTTCGTGCAGCAGGAGGTGAGCAAGGAGGAGGCCCGCCGGCTGTTTGCTCAGCAACCCTACAAGCTGGAGCTGATCGAGGAGATCGCCGACGAGAAGGTGAGCACCTACCGCCACGCGGACTTCCTGGACCTCTGCGCCGGACCGCATGTGGCCAGCACAGGCCAGGTGCGGGCCTTCGAGCTCACAAGCATCGCCGGCGCCTACTGGCGGGGCGACGAGCGGCGGCCCATGCTCCAGCGCATCTATGGTGCCCTCTTCGAGACGGAGGAGGAGTTGGCCGACCACCTGCGCCGTCTGGAGGAGGCTCAGCGGCGCGACCATCGCCGCCTGGGCCGTGAGCTGGACCTGTTCAGCTTCCACGAGGAGTTCGGGCCGGGCCTGGTCTACTGGCATCCCAAGGGAGGGCGCATCCGCACCATCATCGAGGACCTCTGGCGGCAGGAGCACTACAAGGCCGGCTACGAGATCGTCTACACGCCCCACCTGGGCAAGGCGGCCCTATGGGATGTGAGCGGCCATCTCGACTTCTATCGTGAGTACATGTACGCGCCCATGGACGTCGACGGGCAGGAGTACTTCGTTAAGCCCATGAACTGCCCCTTTCATATCGAGATATACAAGTCGGCGGTGCGCAGCTATCGTGATCTGCCCATGCGCCTGGCCGAACTGGGCACTGTCTACCGATACGAGCGCAGCGGAGTCTTGCATGGCCTGCTGCGGCTGCGGGGCTTTACCCAGGACGACGCTCACATCTTCTGTCGGCCCGACCAGCTCGAGGAGGAGGTCATTCGGGCGGTGGATTTCGGCATCCACTACCTGCGCCTGTTCGGCTTCGATGACTACCTGCTCTGCCTGTCTACCCGGCCAGAGAAGTACGTGGGCAGCATCGAAGAGTGGGACCGGGCCACTGAGGC
Source organism: uncultured Dehalococcoidia bacterium (assembly GCA_964606995.1). GTDB lineage: Bacteria > Chloroflexota > Dehalococcoidia > SM23-28-2 > SM23-28-2 > SM23-28-2. The sequence goes on from CAZSHQ010000024.1 coordinate 1,278, forward strand.
CCTGCAGCATGCCGTCCAGGCCAGCGGGATGAGCTACGAGGTGGATGAAGGGGGAGGAGTCTTCTACGGCCCCAAGATAGACATCCACGTGCGCGACCCCATCGGTCGCACCTGGCAACTGACCACCGTCCAGTTCGACTTCAATCTGCCCGAGCGTTTCGACTTGGCCTTCATCGGGCAGGACGGCCATGAGCATCGACCCTATATGGTGCACCGGGCTCTCCTCGGCTCCCTAGAGCGCTTCCTGGGCGTGCTGATAGAGCACTATGCCGGCGCCTTCCCTTTGTGGTTGGCGCCGGTTCAGGTCGTGCTCGTCCCCATCGCTGACCGCCATCTCGAGTATGCCCGCTGGGTAGCCTCCGAACTGGAAGCAGCGGGTCTGCGGGTGGAGGTGGACGAGCGCTCGGAGCGCATGCAGGCCAAGATCCGTGACGCCCAGCTCCAGAAAGTGCCCTACATGCTGGTGGTGGGAGACAAGGAGGTAGAGGCTCAAGCCGTCGCCGTGCGCCTGCGCAGCGGCCAGGATGTGGGGTCCATGTCTCTGAGTGCTTTCCTCACGAGGGCGACGGATGAAGCGCGACAACGCCGGTAGAGTCGAGACCATTGTATGCAGTCGGTCGGTGCCTCGGCGGTTCTTTCCGTTTATGTTTACCCTCCATACCCTTGCCAGGTGAGCCTCCGTATGCTAAAAGGGAATGGGGAGGTGTATAGTTTCTTGCTCTAGTTGCCATAGACATCTTCTAGAGGAACTCCCACTCTATGTTTAGAAAGCTACTCGTAGCGAACAGGGGCGAGATAGCCCGTAGGGTATTGCGATCCTGCCGCGACCTAGGCATCTCCGGTGTAGCTGTCTACTCGGAGGTCGACCGCGACTCCTTGCATGTGCGCTCCGCCGATGAAGCTTACCTCATCGGCCCTGGGCCAGCGAGCGAAAGCTACCTTAACGCTGCTAAGATCCTCGAGGTAGCTAAGAAAGCCCGTGTAGATGCTATTCACCCCGGCTATGGCTTCCTGGCCGAGAACGCCGACTTCGCCGAAGCATGTCGTGAAAACGGCATCACCTTTGTAGGGCCTACCCCCGAGTCCATCCGCTTGCTGGGGGACAAGATCGAGGCCCGCCGTCTGATGAGCCAAGCGCAGATACCGGTGGTGCCCGGCAGCAAGGAGCTGGCCACAGCCGAGATGGCCGCCATGGCGGCCACCCGCATCGGCTACCCCCTTCTGGTCAAAGCAGCGGCGGGAGGAGGGGGCAAGGGCATCCGCGCTGTCTATCGAGCCGAGGAACTGCCCATCGCCTTGGAGGTGGCCAGCCGTGAGGCGGGCTCGGCTTTCGGCAACGGCACCCTCTATCTGGAGAAGTTCCTGGAGCCAGTGCGCCACGTCGAGGTGCAGATCATCGCCGACCACCATGGGAACGTCATCGCCTTGGGCGAGAGGGAGTGCTCCATCCAGCGCCGCTATCAGAAGATGATCGAGGAGGCGCCCTCCACTGCTGTCGATGAGGCTCTGCGTCAGCGGCTCATCGAGATGGCGGTGAGGGCTGGCAAGGCTGCCGACTATGTCAATGTGGGCACTATAGAGTTCCTCCTGGACGAGGAGGGCAATCCTAGCTTCCTGGAGGTAAACACTCGCCTTCAGGTGGAGCACCCGGTGACCGAGCTAGTGACAGGGATCGATCTGGTGGCCGATCAGTTGCTGGTAGCGGAGGGTGAGGCCTTGCCTTATCGACAAGAGGAGATCAGGGTGCGTGGTTGGGCCATCGAGTGCCGTATCGCTGCTGAGGACCCTTTCAATGAGTTTCTCCCCTCGGTGGGCGAGGTGACCTTCGTGAGTGAACCGGGTGGCCCTGGCGTACGGGTGGACTCCGCCCTCTACGATGGCGCAAACATCCCCCACTACTACGACCCCCTCATCGCCAAGCTGAGCGCGAGGGGTCGCGATCGTGCTGAGGCCATCCGGCGGATGCGCCGCGCCCTCCAGGAGTTCAAGATCGTGGGGGTGAGCACTAATATACCTTTCCATCTCCAGGTGATGGACAACGTTCACTTCATCGCTGGCACCCTGGACACGGCTTTCGTAGAGAAGCATTTCCGCCTCGATCAGCAGGACGAGCTGGAGAACGAGGAGATCGCTCTGGTGGCGGCTTCCCTTTTGGCTCACAGTAAGAGGAAAGAAGCCCGCAGCTCCTCGCCGCTGGCCGCTGTTCCTGGCGGCTCCTGGCGACGTCAAGGCAGACGCGGCGGACTGCGCGAGCGAGACTGGGGAATGCGAAGGATGACATGGCGGAAAAGTACTTGATGCGTCTGGGTGATACCCTGCGGCAGGTGGAGGTGGAGGAGGGGCCCAAGGGTCTGCGGGTGCGTGTAAACAAGCGCTGGCACACTATTAGCCTGGAGCAGATCGGCTACACGGGTCTGTTCTCCCTCATCGTGGACAATCGCCCTCATGAGTTCTTTGCTGAGGAGCGTAGCGGCGGTTTCGACATCGTGATCGGTTCGCGGGCCTACTCGGTGCTCTTGGAGGGTCGTGAGAGGCGGATGGCCCCGCTTCCGGCCAAGGCTCTAGCAGCGGAGCCGGCAGGGGCTGCTGACTGGCTGGTTCTATCTCCTATGATGGGCATAGTGAAGGAGATCTACGCCTCCATGGGCGACTTTGTCAAGGAGGGCGACATCCTTATGGTCATCGAGGCCATGAAGATGAACAACGACCTGAAGGCTCGCCGGTCCGGTCGGGTGCAGAGGGTTTATGTGTCGCCGGGTGAAAGGGTAGAGCAGGGCCGTGCCCTCCTTCTGCTGGCCTGAGATTGAAGACTGTTGAAAAGTATGCTACACTTAGCTACACCGTCGACGGATAGGGTATTCTTTCCGCGAGGGTAAGGGCTATACCACAGCAGTTTCGCGTCAACGAAAGGATCAAAGGTAGAGAAGTCCGCGTAATAGCGGACGGAGGCGAGAACCTGGGTGTTCTGCCTGTTTTTCAGGCGCTAGCCCTTGCCAAGGAACGCGACCTCGACCTGGTAGAGGTTGATCCCCACGGCACTCCACCTGTCTGTCGCCTTCTGGACTACGGTAAGTGGAAGTACGAGCAGTCCAAGAAGGACAGGGACGCTCACAAGCATCAGAAGGGCCTGCTGCTGCGCGAGGTGCGGATGCGGCCTCATATTAGCGACCATGACCTAGAGCGCAAGGTTCGCTTAGCCGAGAGGCTGCTTCGGGAAGGTGACAAGGTTAAGGTGACAGTGAGGTTCCGCGGTCGCGAGATGGCCCATCCAGAGACGGGGCAGGCTTTACTTCAGCGCTTCTGTGGTCAGTTGGAGGACCTGGCGGCTGTCGATAGGGGGGCCAACATGCAGGGCCGATTCCTCACCGCGATCCTGGCACCCACCAACAAGAAGGTACCCAAGGCTGTCAAGGAGGCGGGGGAGAAGCCGGGGGAGGAGCCAGTTGGCCAAACTTAAGCTCAAAACCCACTCCGGCGTTAAGCGACGCTTTGCCGTGAGTGGGCGAGGCAAAATCCTCCGGCGTAAGTCTCATATCAATAACGCTCGCCGCAAGAAGCGACGGGCGGTGAAGGGCGAGTTCGATACCACGCGTGTGGTAGACCGCAGCTTTCAGCAGCGGCTACATCGCCTTCTGCCCTATGGGCGCGGCTAGCTTTCAATTAGCTATTCTAAGGGAGACAGGCTTTGAGCAGGATCAAGAGAGGCGTTACCAAGAGGCGAAGACACAAGAGGGTGATCGCGCAGACGCGAGGTCATCGGGGTGTCCGCCATCGCCTTGTCAAACGGGCCCGCGAATCGCTCATCCACGGCCTCTATTACGCCTATGAGCATCGGAGAGATCGCAAGGGGCAGTTTCGCCGCCTCTGGATAGCCCGCATCAACGCCGCTGTCCGCGTGCATGGCCTCTCCTACAATCGCTTCATCGATGGCCTTCACAAGGCAGGGGTGGATATTGACCGCAAGATCTTGGCCGATCTGGCGGTTCGTGACGGCAGCGCCTTCGCCCGATTGGTGGAAACGGCCAAGGCAGCATTGGCAACCCAGTAGCGTTTTGTACAGTAGTCTCGCCAGGCCCTGAAGACCTACTCTTCGGGCCTTTTTGCTAAAAGGGGCGGCCGCGCTCCCAGGCGGCCTATTCATAGAGGGTCGAGGGAAGAACTCCCCGATGGGTGCCGTCGACAGCCAGGCCACCGCTGACGGCGATGGCAGGATGACCTCCCAGTCTAGACTGGCACATCTTCTTCCCTATCTGCTCATTGGATTAGTAGTACTCCTGCTCATCGTGGACAGCTGTCGCACCAGCGCGGCGGATCTGGCTGGGCCCTACTACGACCTCGATGGCTCGGGGGAAGACGTTTGGCTGGACTCCTCCATACGGGTAGTGATTGACAAGCCGATGTCCTTCCAGGAGGTGGAGAAGACCTTCAGGATCGAGCCCCAGCCAGCCGATTGCTCTCAGTGCTTGACTGTGGCCAGGGATGGCCTCAGCTCCTGGGATGGTTGGGCGCCCTGGGCCGAGACCACCGTCGTCTTCAATCCTCACAGGCTCAAGGTCTTCCAGGCGGAGACAAACTACACCCTATCCATCCTCGGTAAACGTCTCCCCTTCCGCACTATCTCTGTTCCCAAGGCTATTCGCTTCTCGCCCTCGCCGGGCCAGGCAGAGGTGTCGACGACAGCCCCCATCGAGATCGAATTTGACCGCCCCCTGGCTGACAACTCCCGCCATCTGGTGACCATCGCGCCCGCTGTCCCCTTCAGGCCACGCTGGGAGGGGCGAAAGCTCATTCTGGAGCACGAGCGGTTGCGAGCCGGCTACGCGTACCGGGTGACCCTTTGGCCTGGCATCCGCGATTCCGCTGATCACCCCAGCCAGGAGCGCTACACCTTTGGCTTCACCACCGTGGAGCCCCCTGCGGTTGTGAGCGCTGAGCCCGGTGAAAGCGGCCGACAGCGCGTCTTCGACGAGGTCAAGGTGGTCTTCGACCGGCCAATGGATCAAACGGCGGTGGAGGAGGCCTTCAGGGTCGAACCGCAGGCCTCCGGCAGCTTCCACTGGCCAGATGACAAGACGCTGGTCTGGAAGCCCTTGGCCCTTCTGTACAGCACCACCTATCGAATCAGCGTCGGGGGCGTCTCCCGGACCAGCGATCCTCTGGCGCAGGATTTCTCCTGGCAGTTCCGCACTCAGGATCCGCCGCCACCGATGATCACCGCCAGCGGTGATGGGACAGTTGTCCTCACCTTCGACGACCAGGGCAGCACGGCCCAGGTGGAAGCTATCCTGGACATCCTGAAAAAAAACCTGGTAAAGGCCATTTTCTTCCCCGTGGGCAAGTGGGCCGAGCAGAACACAGAACTCATCGACAGGATGAAAGCGGAAGGGCACGTTGTGGGCAACCATACCTATAGCCATCCCGACCTGACCAAGCTTTCGGAGAAGGAGATCCGCTGGGAGATTGAGCACGGGGCCGGCCAGGACCTCCTTCGTCTCCCTTATGGGGCACGTAATGCCACGGTGGACTGGGTGGCCGCTGACATGGGCTATCGCATCTACGGCTGGAATGTGGACCCCGAGGACTGGAAAGAGGTCACCGCTCGGGAGATCGTGGAGACGGTGATTCGCGAAGTGAAGCCGGGCTCAGTGATCGTGCTGCACCTGCAGGGAAAGCATACCGCCGAGGCCCTGAAGCACTTCATCCCCCTGCTGCGCCAGATGGGCTACAAGTTCTGGACGCCTCAGAGGGAAAGGCCGCAGGAAGGCCCAGCTCAGGATGCTCAGACTGTCCCCAAACAGGCCTAACCCCTGAGAACAGCGCCTACCTCTCGCGACAGGCGATCCAGGATGCCGCGGCGCTCCCGATTCACCTCGGCGTCGCTCAGGGTGTGATCCAGCGATTGGTAGGCGACGGAGTAAGCCAGCGACTTCTTGCCCGCCGCCACCGGCGGCCCTGTGTAGACATCGAACAGGGCGGCCCGCTGCACCAGAGGGAAGGCCTCGATTATGGCCTGCACCTGGGCGGCGGTTACCCCCTCGTCCACGACGATGGCGATGTCCTCTTCCACCGCCGGAAAGCGGGAAAGCGGCTGGTAGAGGCGGGGCTTGCCCACCTGGGATACGAGGGTCTCCAGGTTCAACTCGAACAAATAGACATCCTGGTCGATATCGAAGGCGGCGGCTACCTCTGGGTGCACCTGCCCCACCAGGCCCACTCTCTGGCCGTCCAGCCGTACTTCGGCGGTTCGGCTGGGCACGAGGGCGAAGTCCTCGCCGTTGTGGTAGGTGACGACCAGCCCCAGGCGGTCGAAGAGGAACTCCAGGTAGGCCTTGGCATCGTAGAGGTCGACCGGCTCGCCCCTGGGCTGACCCCAGCGGTCGGGCCGATCTCCCGTCACCACGCCGGCCAGGGATTCCACTTCCTGCGGTAGCTCCTCGGGGCGAGGCAGGTAAACGCGGGCCACCTCGAATAGCGCGATGCGCTCCTGATGATGGCGCAGATTGGAGGCTAATGTCTCCAGAAGCGATGCCCTGAGGGTGGTGCGCAGGTACTCCTGCTGGTGGCTCATCGGGTTGGCCACCCGCAGGGGTGGACGCTGCCTCAGCTCCTCCGGCGGCAGCACCTTGGCCAGACTCTCCAGGTTGGTGAGCGAGTAGGCGATGACCTCCTGCATGCCGGCGGTCGCCAGGATATCCCTCACCCGCTCCCGCAGCTCTCGCGGCGGCTGTGGCTGCGCTGGCGGGATCGCGCCGCCGAGGCTGGTGGTGGGCAGCTCGTCGTAGCCAATGATGCGGGCCAACTCCTCAGCTACGTCGTCGGGGATGCGCACGTCGGTGCGCCAGTAGGGCACGCGCACCACATAGCGGTCGGGGGGAACCCAGCGGCAGCCAAAGCCGAGGGAGGTCAGCGTCTGGTGAACCTGGGGGGTAGGAAGCTGAAGGCCCAGGACACGGCGCAATCGCTCCTGGGTAACGGTGATGCGTGTTACCCGCCGCTTGCCTGGATAGACGTCGATGATACCTTCGGCCGCCCGGCCGCCTGCTAGCTCAACCATGAGCCGCACGGCACGCCTGACGCCTACCATCGCCAGCTCGGGGCTCAGGCCCTTCTCGAAGCGAGCAGAAGCATCGGTGCGTAGCTTGAGGCCAGTGCTGGTGCGGCGAATATTAGCCGGGTTGAAGTTGGCCGCTTCCAGAAGGATGGCGGTAGCGTTCTCGGTCACCTCGCTGGCGGCTCCTCCCATGAGACCCGCTACGGCCACCGCCTCCTTGGCGTCGGCGATGACCAGCATGTCGTTGTTCAGGGGCCTTTCGGTGTCGTCCAGGGTGACCAGCACTTCGCCGGGGCGGGCTCGCCGTACGATAATCTTGCGATCGGTGATGAGGGAGAAATCGAAGGCGTGCAAGGGTTGGCCTACTTCCAGCATCACGTAGTTGGTAATGTCCACCACATTGCTGATAGGGCGCACACCGGCCGCTAGCAGGCGCTCCTGCATCCAGGGGGGCGACGGGCCGATCTTTACGTCCTCGATGAGGGCGGCGCAGTAGCGCGGGCAGAGATCGTGGTCAGCTATCTGTACGCTGACACGCTCCTTGATGAGCCGCCCCGCTTCCTGATAGTCCAGCGGTGGCTCGCGGACGCTGCCGCCGCTGAGGGCGGCCACCTCGCGGGCGATGCCCAGCACAGACATGCAGTCGGGCCGGTTGGGGGTGATATCCAGGTCGAGTATGGTGTCGCCTAGGTATTGGCCCAGGGGCACGCCCACCGGCGCATCCTCTGGCAGTACCAGGATGCCCTCATGGGAGTCGGACAGGCCCAGCTCCTTCTCGGAGCAGACCATCCCCGCCGATTCGACGCCGCGGATCCTGGCAGCCTTGAGGATAGTAGGCTCGCCGGTGTGGCCGTCAATCAGCTCTGCTCCCACCCGAGCGAAGGCTACCTTCTGCCCTGCTGCCACGTTGGGCGCACCACACACTACCGTCATCTGCTCGCCGCCGAGGTCCACGGTGGCCAGGCGAAGGCGGTCGGCATTGGGGTGGGGGGAGACGTCAACTACCTCGGCCACGCTGATCTTCTCCCAGTCACGACCGGTAGTGAGAACGGCGTCCACCTCTGTGCCGGCCATAGTGAGACGACGAGCCAGTTCGGCCGGGGTAAGGTTTATGTCAACGTATTCCCCTAGCCAGTTAAGCGGTACTCTCACAGGGACACCTCAAAACTGCTCCAGGAAGCGCAGGTCATTGGCGTAGAAGAGGCGGATGTCCTCGATGCCGTGGCGGAGCATGGCCACCCGCTCCACCCCTAAGCCGAAGGCGAAGCCGGTGTAGCGCTCGGCATCGTAGCCCACGTTTGCCAGCACCTCGGGGTGGACCATGCCTGCGCCCAGGATCTCGATCCAGCCGGAGTTGTTGCAGGCACGGCAGCCTTGGCCATCGCACAGCGGGCAGTCGATGGACATGTCGGCTCCCGGCTCCACGAAGGGGAAGTAGTCGCAGCGGAAGCGAACCCGCCGCTCGCGGCCGAACAGCCGTCGGGCGAACTCGTACAGGGTTCCCTTCAGGTCGGCCATGGAGATGTTCTCGTCCACGGCCAGGCCCTCAACCTGGGTGTGCATCCACTCGTGGGTGGGGTCGGTGGCCTCGTGGCGGTAGCACTTGCCCGGCGATACGATGCGCACCGGCGGTTGCATCTGCTCCATCACCCGGATCTGCATGGGCGAGGTGTGGGTTCGCAGGAGCATGGGGTATTCCTCGTTGCGGACGTAGTCGATCCAGAGGGTGTCCCACATATCGCGGGCGGGGTGATCCTTGGGGATGCGGACGGCCTCGAAGTTGTAGTAGTCCCACTCCACTTCAGGGCCCTCGATCACCTGAAAGCCCATGGACACAAAGGCAGTGAGGATGTCCCGCAGGACCTGGGTGACGGGATGAAGGCGTCCTATGGCTAGAGGGCGACCAGGCAGGGTAACATCCAGGCGGCCCCCCTCAACGACGGCCGTCACTGCTGCCTCGCGGAGCTGGGCCTGACGCTGGTTCAGCACTTCCTCCAGTTCAGACCTGAGGCGATTGGCAGCAGCCCCCACCTGCCGTCGCTCCTCCAGGGGCAAGGAGGCCAGGCCGCGCAGAATGAAACTGAGACGGCTGCGGCGACCCAGATAAGTTATTCGCCAGCTCTCTAAAGCCGCTTCGTCGGAGACAGCCGCCAGTTCCGTTTTGGCTTCGTCTTCGATTTCCTTCAGCTCTTGCGGTTGGGGAAGAGTCATGCGTACTTAGCAACTCCGGGGCCAGCGCTGGTATTATATTATGAAGTGGTATCGTCAGGTCAACG
>CAZSHQ010000025.1:0-10583 GCA_964606995.1 uncultured Dehalococcoidia bacterium
CCTACGCTACCTGGTGGATCCGTCAGGCCATCACCCGCGCTATCGCCGACCAGGCACGCACGATCCGCATCCCTGTGCACATGGTAGAGACGATCAACAAGCTGGTGCGAGTCAGCCGCCGCCTGGTGCAGGAGTACGGTCGTGAGCCCACCAGCGAGGAGGTCGGCTCCGATATGGAGATAACGCCCGAGAAGGTGCGGGAGGTCATTAAGGTCTCCCAGGAGCCGGTATCCCTGGAGACGCCCATCGGTGAGGAGGAGGACAGTCACCTGGGCGATTTCATCGAGGACCACAGCACCCTCGCCCCCGCCGACGCTGCCTCGCATCAACTGCTCAAGGAGCAGGTGGCCGATGTGCTCTCGTCTCTCACTCCTCGCGAGAAGAAAGTGCTAATATTGCGCTTCGGCCTGGAGGACGGGCGCAGCCGCACCCTGGAAGAGGTGGGGCGGGAGTTCAGCGTGACCCGTGAGCGCATCCGCCAGATCGAGGCCAAGGCCCTGCGCAAGCTGCGCCACCCCTCGCGTAGCAAGAAGCTCAAGGACTACCTGGAGTAGAATCTGAGGATGAAACTAGGGAGGTAAACGCCAGATGCCGCTCTACGAGTATTACTGCCCGCAGTGCGAGACGAGATTCGAGCTGCTCCGTCCTATGAGCAGCGCCGATGATTCGGCTACCTGTCCCAACGGTCACGAGGGAGCGCAGCGGGTGCTGTCGGTCTTCTCGTCCGTCAGCAAGGGGGCCGGTGACGAGATGGTGCCCATAGGCGGCGACTTCGGCTCCAACACCTGCGCTACCGGGACCTGCCCCCTGCCCTGAGCTAAACCCTCGGTTGACCCACTGCCAGAGGCCCCACCCTCAGCCGCAGCCTCATTCCTAGGTACATGGCTGACAGCGAGGCCAATAGCACCGCTTCCACAGCGGTCAGGCCTGCCACCAGCATGGTGGCATCGAACCAGAAGTCGCGGGGGAACATCTGGATGAGGTGGTCGGTGTCTGGGTTGAGATTCCAGAGGTCGTTGGTGAAGGCCACCAGGTGGAAGCGAAGGAAGAGCTCGTCGAATCCCACCAGCGCCAGGACGCCAAAAAGGGCCAGCAGGCCCAGGGTGAGCAGAGAGGCCTGGAGGAGGATTCGAGCCAGAAGGCGCAGGGGAGCCTCGGCCGCCCAGATGAACACGGCCACCACGAATACCAGGGCGAAGGCCAGCGATGCCTCCTGCACCCGAAAAACGGTGCGAAAGAGGTTCTTGACGTCGGTCAGGTGGCTTGACTCTCGCTCATTGAACAGGGCCACACGGCGATCATCCTCCTGCACAAAGATTCGGATGCTCTCATCGTCATTGTTGAAGTAGCGCACTAGCTTATCGGCCGCCCGGTCGAGTTCGCTGCGCGAGATGCCAGTGGCGGCCTCGGCGTCGTACTCGTCGAAGCTGTAGTGATAGAGACCCACCTCGTTGGCGACCCAGCGCACGTTACTGGTGACCAGCAAGACGGGGATGCTGATGAAGAAGAAGATGGTCGCAATCCTGGGGACAAGGCCCAGCTTATGCCTCCTCTCCGCTGCGGCTGCCTCATGCCGAGCTATCTAGAGCCATATTAGGGATGGCCCTTCCTCTTGTCAACGACAAGGGGCCATCCCTATAATCGAGCGACAGGCAGGGGAAAGGACAGGCGCTATGGGCATATCGGAAGAGGAGATGCGTACCTTCGAGGGCTTCAGGGCTATCATCGCTCGCCTGCGCGGGCCCGATGGCTGCCCTTGGGATCGGGCTCAGACTCACGCCTCCCTCAAGCCGTACCTGCTGGAGGAGGCCTACGAAGCAGTGGCCGCTCTAGACGAGGGCGACCCGCAGAGGCTCTGCGACGAGTTAGGCGACCTTCTCCTGGAGGTATTCCTCCACGTCCAACTCGCCGAGGAGGCCCAGGAATTCACCCTGGCAGACGTTATCTATGGCATCGCCAGTAAGATGGTGCGCCGACATCCTCACGTCTTCGGCGAAGAGCAGGCCGATTCGCCCCAGGAGGTCATGGTTCGCTGGGAGGCGCTGAAGCGAAAGGAGAGGGGTGCACAGGCATCGGCCCTGTCCGGAGTTCCCCAGGCCATGCCCGCCCTTGCTCGCGCCCAGATGTTTCTGGCCAGGGCGGCCAATGTCGGCTTTCAGTGGCCCCAAACGGAGGACGTGCTGGACAAGCTAGGAGAGGAGCTAGAGGAGCTGGCCCAGGCGAGCGAGCCAGATCACAAGCGAGAGGAGTTGGGTGATGTCCTCTTCCTCCTGGTCAACCTGGCCCGCTACCTCGATCTAGACGCCGAGGAAGCCCTGCGACAGGCCAACCACAAGTTCTCTCAGCGCTTCACCACTATGGAGGCCCTGGCCCACGAGCAGGGCCGCACGCTGGCCGATATGCCCCTCGCGGAGAAAGAGGCTCTCTGGGAGGCAGCCAAGAAGCGCCTGCGCTCCGAGGGCGGCTAGCCCTGGCTGGCTGCTGGCTAGCCTTTTCCATGCACCGCGTTGCGGAGGCACCCAGGCGTAGCATGCTAGCTGAGGGAAGACCCTTCGCTATGCTCAGGGTGACAGCGTGGCCTACCGTCATTCTGAGCGAAGCGAAGAATCTCAGCGCATGCGCGGCCAAGGAGCGCCTTCGGGTCGAAGGGGGCTCGCCCTGACGGGCTGCCGGCTAGCGTCTGCTCTTAGTTCTCTCCATCCACCAGAGGGCGAGTGCGCCAACTACTATTAGTCCCACTACGCCTCCCATTCCGGCGTACCACCGGACGGGGAAGCTCGTTTCGCCCTCGCCTACTGTGCCCGGAGCGATGCCAGGGGCAGGCGTCGCCTCCGGTGTCAGGGGCACCGCCGTCGGCGGTTGCACGGTCGGGCTCAGCTTCAGAGGCGCAGGCGTCGGACTCGCCGGCGGTGTCTCCACCAGAGGTGGCTCCTCCGTTGGGGATGGGGTTGGCACCGGAGGAACTGGCGGCGATTGGGGCGGTTCTGGTGTTGGCGTGGCTTCCGGTGAGGGCGTCACCGTTGGTAGCGGCTTGCCCACATTGACTCGCACAGAGTCCGTCAGGGCCGGGTCGATGCAAGTGTTGTCGTCGTAGACCAGGCAGACGTAGATCGTGTGCTCACCACTTGCTACGCCGACGAATGTCTCTGAGAAGCGTCCCGAATGGATGATGTTGTCGTCGCCCAGGGGAGTAGGCACGTCGAAGAAGGGCTGGATGTCCAGGAAGTACACGATATGCCCCTTGTTGGGCTCGCGCCTCGGCTCCAGGGGCAGGCTGATGGTGAAGCCGCTAAGGGCTACGCTCACTGTGATATCCGGACCAGAGAGAACCTCTCCCTCTGCTGGCGCAGTGATGACGATGGATGGTCCCTCTTGGGCCAGGCCCCTGCCAGCCGCTAAGGCCAGCAGGAGGCCCGTCGCCAGGAGGACCAGCCCTGACCGGCAAAGATATCGAGACAACAACTCGACCCTTCTCCTTCCCTATGTGGATAGACGTTACACTTAATAGAATGTTTCACCGCCGCCTAAGGTTAACCGCGGGCCGGAGGCTCTCGTTGACGGCTTTGTGAGCCAGGTGACATACTGGCTATAGAGGGAGGCTTTCTTCTGTGGCGACTAAGCGAGCGCCCTTCGAGCTCCTAGAGCACACGGCCGACGTGGGTGTGCTAGCCCACGGCAGGACCCTGGCCGAGGCTTTTGTGCATGCGGCGGAGGGTATGTTTTCTGTCATGGTCAACCTCAGTGGGGTGCGGGAGGAGGAGGAGCGCTCGCTGGCGGTGGAGGCCCACGACTGGCCCAGCCTGCTGGTGGCCTGGCTGTCGGAGCTTATCTACTTTTGCGATATCGACGGCCTCGTCTTTAAGCGATTCGAGATCAGGCAGATGAAGCCCTACTCCCTCCAGGCCAGTGCCTACGGCGAGAAGATAGACCGCCAGCGGCATGAGCTGGGCGCCGGCGTCAAGGCGATCACCCGCCACATGCTGGAGGTGGACGAGGACGAGGAGGGCTATCGCGTCCAGGTGCTGCTGGACATTTAGGGGTGGTGGGAGATGGCCAAGAACTGGAAGCAGATCCTGCAGCAAGTAGATGAGCTGCGCTGGGACCTTTCCCGCGACTACAAGGCGGGCATGCGCGTCCCCGGCCGTATCTACGCCAGCGAGGAGATGCTGGACGCTATGGCCGGAGACGAGGCCATCGAGCAGGTGGCCAACGTGGCCTTCCTGCCGGGCATTGTCGGCTATTCCCTGGCCATGCCGGACATCCACTGGGGCTACGGCTTCCCCATCGGCGGAGTGGCTGCCACCCGCCTGGACGACGGCGTCGTGTCGCCGGGCGGCGTTGGCTACGACATCAACTGCGGCGTGCGCGTAGTCCGCACCAACCTGCGCGAGGGAGACCTCGCCCCGCACGTGCCGGCTCTGCTGAACCAGATCTTCCGCGACGTGCCGGCCGGCCTTGGACTCTCCGGCCAGCTGAAAGTGTCCATGCAGGAGATCGACAACGTCATGGCTTATGGCGCCCGCTGGGCTGTGGAGAAGGGCTACGGCTGGCCCCAGGACCTGGACGCCATCGAGAGCGGTGGCGCCCTGCCCGGCGCCGACCCCACCAAGATCAGCCGCCGCGCCAGGGAGCGGGGCGTGCCCCAGTTGGGGACCCTCGGTTCGGGCAACCACTTCCTGGAGATCGAGGTAGTGGACGAGATCTTCGATGAGGAGGCTGGCCGGGTCATGGGTGTCGATGAAGTGGGCCAGATCATGGTGTTCATCCACACCGGCTCCCGCGGCCTCGGTCATCAGACCTGCCAGGATTACCTAGACAAGATGGAGGTGGCGTCGGCCAAGCACGGCATCCAGTTCCCGGAGAAAGGGGGCCTGTCGGCTGTGGAGGGGAAGGTCAAGGTCTTCCTGCCCGACAAGCAGTTAGCCTGTGCCCCCATCGCCTCCAAGGAGGGACAGGACTACCTGGGGGCGATGTTCGCCGCCGGCAACTTTGGCTTCGCCAACCGCCAGCTCATCACCCACTGGGTGCGCGAGGCCTTCGCCAAGGTGCTGGGCCGTGACCCCCAAAAGCTGGGCCTGAACATCATCTACGATGTCGCCCACAACATCGCCAAGATCGAGCGCCACCGCCTGGACGGCAAGGAGATGACCCTCTGCATCCACCGCAAGGGGGCCACCAGGGCCTTCCCCGCCGGCCACCCAGATGTGCCATCCAAGTATCAGGGGATCGGCCAGCCGGTGATGGTGCCCGGCGATATGGGGCGCTACTCATTCATCTGCGTGGGCACCGAGCGGGCGATGGCCGAGACCTGGGGCTCGACCTGCCACGGGGCCGGCCGCGTGATGAGCCGCCACGCCGCCAAGCGCGAGCTGCGGGGGGTGGACATCGCCGCCCGCCTGGCCGACAGGGGGATCCTGGTGCGGGCCCAGAACAAGGCGGCGCTAGCGGAGGAGGCCAGCGAGGCCTACAAGGACGTGGCCGAGGTGGTGGACGTTCTCCACGACGCCGGCATCGCCAGCAAGGTGGTGCGCCTGCGGCCGATAGGGGTGGTGAAGGGGTAGGAGCGCGGAAGACATGTGCGCCACCGTCAACGAGCCGGGCGTCCAGTACACCTGGATGGCGCAGGGCAGAGCGGGAAACGCCTTCACGCCCCTCAGTCCTCGCGCCTCGGAGGCGCTTGAGCGCATCGGACGCGCGCTGGTAGCCAGAGCTAAGGCGAAAGAAGCGGGCAGACGGTTCGCCCTCGACACGAAAATCGCGTTTGATTGCGTGCACAAGCTGGAAGCTGTCGCCTACCACCTAAGCCAGCTCAGGGCCCACAAGGCCAGACTCCTGCAGAAAGTCAGCCGCGCGGCCGGCGACGTTGCATCTTGGCAGGCCGTGGCGTTCCTTGAGCCGCAGACCGTCTTTGAATTCGAGGCGCTTCTCTTGCAGGCCCGGGCTACGCTAGACACCGTCACCTGGTTCTTGTCGCGAGCGTGCGGCCAGAAGAGCTCGACATTCAAGAACCTCCGCAAGGTGTTGTCCGCCGGGGCGGCGAGTGACACCAGGATCGAGCAGTGCCTGCTGCTGCTCGACCAGTGCCCGTGGATGTCCGCCAGCAAGGAGCTCGTGCGGGGCGACCGCAGCACTAGAAGCTATGTGGCGCACTATGGGAGCCTGCTCACTGTGCAGCAAACGTGCTTTACGGCGAGCAGAACAGGCTCGGACGCCGCGCTGCTGTTCGACATGGAAATGCATGAGAACGTTCCCTTAATGGCGACAGCCTCCAGGATCCAGCAAGAGGTTCCGTTTTTCGTCATGGGGACGCTCGCCCTCTTTCTTGATCTGCCGCTGCCTAAGAAGGAGGCCTTCGCCAGCGACCTTGGTCGCGAGTTCGTCGTCCTGTCGGAGGCTGCCGTGCCGCCTGGCGAGGGGGTGAAGGTGGGCGTCGTCAGGCAAATGCGCCCGGGTAAGTCTACCGTAGGCGACGTCACCCTGTCCGCTGACGTCCTCGCTAGGGCCGTGAGGCTGAGCGGCCTGGGCGCGGGCGTTGCCTATCAGTGACTGTCCGCTGCCCGCGGCTCCACCGTCTCAGGCATGACGCCCTCTCCATCCTATGCTCCCTATCCCACATCCGTCGCCTTCGCGCCGCGGGTGACCTGGACCCGGTGGGCGTGCACGGACGCTACCAGTGACCTCGGGGAACCCGTGACGGCTATTTCTTCTCTTCCTCGCCCTTGAAGGGTTCTTTCACGATGACCTTCACACCAGATATCGTGCCCGTGACGACGTTGCGGACCTGATCCACGGCCGTGGTGCTGACCTTGCCGGCACCCTTCAGGGCACCGCTGGCCGCCGCGGCCGCAGCGTCCTCGGCCTTGATGCCGATCTCCTTGGCGCCTTCAATGGCTCCTTCTACGGCACCTTTCGCGGCGGCTCCCACGTCGCCGCCCACGTCGCCGACAGCCTTCACCGCCGCCTCCGCACTGGTGCTGATCGCCTCCGCCGAGCCGGTCGCGACCTCCTTGGTCCCTCTGATCACGCCGAGAACGGCATTCTTGGAAGCTATGCCCACGTCGCCGCCGACCTCTGCCACGCCCTTGATGGCGGCGCTCACCGTGTCAAAGATCAGTCCCAGCGTCTCGTCGGTGATGGCGCGCACGCCCTTCAGGGCGCTCACCAGGGTGCCGCTCACGGTGTCTACCACCGCCTGCGCCACATCTCCAACGCCCCGGATCGCCCCCACCACTCCGTCCTTGACGGAGTCGAATATGCTCTTCTTCTCTTCTGCCATGACGATCACCTCCCTTGACTTGACACCTTACCTCGATCACCTGTTTCGGGACTCTAGCATAGCGGTCGTTCTTGCTCCTGTCAAAGCGCACCCAGGAGACGACGCCATGGTGCCCAAAGACGAGTAGCAGGATCTAGCCTAACAGACTGGCACTGCGTAGCTCCTACGCCCCTGCCCCCACGTCCGTCGCCTTCGCCCCACGAGTGACCAGGGTCACATGGGGGAAGGGTATCTCGATGCCCTCCTCGTCGAAGGCCTTCTTCAGCCGCCTGCGCAGCTCCCCCATCACGTCCCACTGGCGGATGGGCTCGGTGTCCCCCAGGATCTTGATGGCGATGCCCGAGTCCTCGAAGGCATCCACCCGCAGCACCTGCGGCGCCTTGATGATCAGCGGCCCGAACTCGGCGTCGGCGGCCAGCTCGTGGCCCACGCGGTTGATCACCTCGAACACCTTGTCCAGGTCCTCGCCGTAGGCCACGCTCACGTTCATGTTCACCCGCGACCACTCCTGGGTGAGGTTGGAGGCCACCGCTATCTCGCCGTTGGGCACGTGGTGGACGATGCCGTCCAGGTCGCGCAGGACGGTGCGCCGCAGGCCCACCTCCTCCACCAGCCCCGAGATGCCGGCCACCGTCACCACGTCGCCCTTGCTGTACTGATTCTCCATGAGGATGAACAGGCCGCTGAGGAAATCTTTGACCAGGCTCTGGGCGCCGAAGCCGAGGGCGATGCCGGCGATGCCCACGCTGGCCAGGATGGGCGTTACGTTAATCCCCAGCTCGGGGAGGATGGTGAACAAGGCCCAGATGACCAGGACGAATCGGCCCGATCCCCGAAGCACCGCAACGAGGGTATGGATCCGCTGCTCGATCTCCTCCTCGGGCTTGCCCTCCATCTCGCGGCACACGGCCGGACGGATCACGTGCGGTATGACCACCCTCAGGACAATGTCGGCCACGAACGCCAGGGCGAAGATGAACAGTATGCGCAGGCCGTGGGTGAGGAGCCAGTCGGTGATGCGCTCCCAATCGACATCCCCCATGGTCACAAGCAGTGACGTCATGTTGTCCTCCTTTCGCTTGGGTTTCTGTCAGTGGATACAAGACGGATAAGGGTGTGCGGAAGCACCAGTTCAGCGTTCGGTGGGCTCCGCCGGCGTCCCAAGGCACAGGCAGGGCGCCACCGCGCCCGACGCGCGAGTCTGAGTGCTCTACGAGGAGCTCCCTCCGGGAAGCCTGAAGCCGATTTTGGCCCTTGTCTGCTCGAATTCTACGGACCAGTGGCGATTCGCCCACTCGACGTGGTATCGGATCTCGTCGGCATTCGTCCTGAGAATGCCCCAGTCAAGCTTAGGATGGATGGCTTGGTGATCCGCCAAGGCCTCGGATGAGAACGTTTGGTTCAGCTTGGCCATTAGGTCCGTGATGTCACTCGGCGTAAGCGCCCTGAGATCCCAGATGCGAAGGACTATGTCACCTGAACTCTCGTCGTAGTATGCAAGGCTATGGACGGGATAAGATCGTCCGTCCCGGAGGACGACTTCAAGGCAAAACGGAGGCACGATCGCACCCGTGTCCGGCGGATACCCAAATAGCAACAGAAGTTGTTCGGCTGGAGTCATCGAACGAAGCTTAAGGCATGAGCGAGCAAGATGTCAACGCATCGCCAGAGCCTGCTAGGGCAGGCGCTCCAGAGGTGCAAAGGACAGGAGCAGGCGCTTGATGCCTGCCTCGCCCTTGAAGGCCACGATCACCAGTTGGTCGCCGCTCTTCTCCTCCTCGCAGCTCACCACGATGCCCTCTCCGAACTTCGGGTGGCGCACGTGGTCGCCCGCAGCGAACGCCTTGACGGGAGCCGCTGGCCCTGAGCTTGTCGAGGGGTGAGCGGGTGTGCTGGCAGCGGCGATGAACCTCTCGCGGGTCGGCATTCCTGTCGGAATCCGCTCGCGGGTGGTCACCAGCTCCGGCGGTATGTCGGCCAGGAAGCGCGAGGGCGGATTGTGCCCGCCGAAGGTGCGCCGAAAGGCCCGCACCAGGTACAGCCGCTCCTCAGCGCGGGTCATGCCCACATAGCACAGCCGCCGCTCCTCCTCCATCTGCGCAGGGTCGTCGTAGGAGCGCATGTGGGGCAGCAGGCCCTCCTCCATGCCCACGATGAACACCACCGAGAACTCCAGCCCCTTGGCGGCGTGGAGGGTGATGAGGGTCACGGCGTCGGCCTTCGCGTCATACTCGTCGATGTCGGTGATGAGAGCCGCGTCCTCCAGAAAGCGGGCCAGCGCCTCGGCCGGGGTCAGCTCATCGTACTGGCTGGCCACCGCCCGCAGCTCCTGCACGTTCTCCCAGCGCTCCTCGCCGTCGGCGAAGTCCTCCAACAGGTAGCGGCGGTAGTCAGCCCTGGCGATGATGGCGTTCAGCAGTTCCGATAGCGTCTGCGTGGGCGCTTCCTTGATCAGTTCGTTGAGCACATTTAGGAAGCGCAGGATGGCGGCAGCGATGCGCTTCTGGAATGGGTGAGCGGGTTCGGCAGGCTCACCATGAGCGGACTGGATATCGCTCATCCTGAGCTTGTCGAAGGATGGTTCGACGGGCTCACCATGAGCGGTGGGCTCAGCATGAGCGGAGCTCTGGTCCGACTCCTGCTCGGCCAGGAGCTGGAGGGCAGCGTAGGGCGGTATCTCCAGCTCCCTCGACCAGCGGTTCAGCTCCTGCACGCTGCGCTTACCGATGCCCCGCGGCGGCACGTTGATCACCCGCAGGAGGCAGACGGCATCGAAGGGGTTGTGCACCAGGCGCAGGTAGGCCAGGAGGTCCTTGATCTCCCGCCGCTCGTAGAAGCGGGTGCCCCCCACCAGCCGATAGGGGATGCCGCGGCGGACGAAGGCCTCCTCGAAGGGGCGCGACTGGGCGTTGGTGCGGTACATGACGGCCAAGGCCCGCGGCGAGTGGACGTTGTCCTTGGTCAGGGCCTCCACCTCTTCCGCTACGAAGGCCGCCTCCTCCTCTTCGTCGTAGGCCTCGTGCACCACCACCCGCGAGCCGCGCTGGTTCTCCGTCCAGAGCTTCTTCTCCTTGCGCTGGCGGTTGACGCTGATCACGTTGTGGGCCGAATCGAGGATGGTCTGGGTGGAGCGATAGTTCTGCTCCAGGTAGACGACCCTGGCCTTGGGGAAATCCCGCTCGAAGTTGAGGATGTTGCGCAGGTCGGCCGCCCGCCAGGTGTAGATGGACTGGTCGGGGTCGCCCACCACGCAGATGTTGCCGTGGCCGCTGGCAAGCTGGCGGGCCAGCACGTACTGGGCGATGTT
>CAZSHQ010000026.1:0-10566 GCA_964606995.1 uncultured Dehalococcoidia bacterium
CTGGCGGCGATTTCCCCATGGGCGGTGAGCGCTCCGTTAGAGCCAGCACGTCCCTAAGCACATGAAGGTTGAATATTCGTTTCATCTCCCCCGTTCCTTGTCCGGTTGATAGGACCGTTGCTTCGACAGTCCGTCCACTATCGCTGCCTGCTCCTGGCGACTGCCGACAGCCAGGCCTGCGATAAGCGTGGGTCGTGCACCCTGCCCATTCCTTTAGAACGGAGGAATGTGAGGATTGCTAAGGGGCATATCGAGGAAAAGGGGGGTCATCGCTTCTGAGGCCGACGTCCCTTTTCTGTCACCAATTGCGTCAGTAGAAGACTATCACCTCCTCCCTGCTCCACTGTGCAGGCCCCCGCCAGTGAGGGCGCGGGAACGTGCTGGGCGGGTCACCCGACACAGCAGTTCCTTGTCGGAAGTGCCCCGTGAAGGAGCCAGCAGGGAGGATGGAGACCACTGCCGTGAAGCCGAACGCCGCAATGGGCCTCCGACCATGCCTCTCCGGGCGAGGCGTCCTGGCCAGCTTGCGGCGTTCGCAGATGCGACGTCGAACACTATGTCCCAACCTCCTTCGGCAGCCCGGCAGCCATAGCCTCTCGGCCTTAGGCCCGTAGCTTTGCGCCCCGGCCTTTCGGACGGTTCGCCTTTGTCGAGAGTGTGGGCACTCCGGTTGGCGTTACCTGGTTAACATAACCAGGCTTCCATATGTTAGACATCGCCAGAGCGCAACTGTTACAGCGAATGCACATCCCGTGCTAAAGACGGGTGGTATCAAAATACACCTCGGCTCTGCGTTACGTAGTAAGAATACCCCCTCCTAGTCAGCGAACTGACCTCAAAGTAGTTTGCAACAGGGTTCGCCCAAGGGGTTCCCCGAGATAGCTAGAGGATACTGTGAGGGGTTGCGGCGCTCGCGACTCGCAGGGTGGTGTGAAACCACTTGTCCCATCCTGTAGGGTGCCAAAACCTCATGCATATCTGCACGGTTGACGCGCTGAGCTATTTGCGCGAGCTTTGAGGCTGTACGGTATCGCCTACAGGACCGCTGTGCCCACCAAGCGCTGATTGACAATCCGGGACCCTGTTCGCACTGGTCGCCGACCGATGCTCTCCTGCTTCTCAGGCAGGGAAACACGGTCGCAGAACTAGCCATCGCCGTGGCTCGGCGGACCGGATGGGGGAACGGCTGGAGGGAGGGAAGCGCAGGCAAGAAGCGGGCGGCGCTACTGGGAGGTGAACGTCGTCGACGGCCTCTAGGTGACGACTGGATGGTATGATCGGACGTGAGAAGATGCGGGTTTCTCCAGAGCGATGGTGGGAGTACGCCGAGCGGGATCTGGAGACGGCTCAGGTCCTGCTCAGGGCGCAGCGGTGGGATGCAGCATCTCTGTTCGCCCAGCAGGCGGTGGAGAAGGCATTCAAGGGGCCATGCTCGTTCGGAAGGGTGAGGAGTCGCTGCCACGGATCCACGACTTGGTGGTGCTCGCCCGCCGTGCAGGGGCACCGGCGACACTGGAGGGCGACTTGACCGAACTGTCGCGGGTGTACGTGGTGACTCGCTACCCGGACGTGGTGTTGGAGCGTGAGCCGGCCTACGGGATTGATCAGGCGATGGCTGAGCATCATCTTCAGGTGGCCGAGGGGGCACTGGCATGGGTGAGGCAAGAGTGGTCGACGGGGTCGTAGAAGAATTCGTGCGCGGGCTGCGTATGTGGTATCGGCTGTCGGCCCTGATCCTCTTCGGCTCCCGTGCCGAGGGCAGGGCTACTGTGGACAGCGACTACGACTTCGTGGCCGTCTCGCCGGACTTTGCTGGTGTGCCGTTCCTGAAGAGGCTGCCGGACCTCTATGAACTGTGGCACGCTGATGTTGGTGTCGATGTGCTGTGCTATACCCCGGCTGAGTTCGAGGCGTTGCGCTCTGAGCCGACCATCGTGAAGGACGCTGCCGAGCGCGGAGTGGCGCTCCTCTAGGCGGCGCTCAAGCCCGAACATCGTCGGCGCCTGGACCAGACAACAGAGATGAGCTGTCCATCTGCCGCTAGTGGAGTGAGCGTGTTACTCTGAAGAACCAGGGACGTACATGGCAGAGTTATCTACCAATCAGGAGTTGGCACTGATTCAGGAGACCGAGACCTCCGTCTTCCTGGTCCATGAGGGACTCCTGGCTCTCAACCGACTAAGTGGGGCAAATGACTTCTATCACGGGCCCCTGGGGCTTCTTGCCCAGGGGTTTGAGCGGCTGATGAAGGTAGTTATCTGCCTGGGCCGGCTGGAGAGCCAAGGGACGCTTCCCACCCAGAGAGAAATGAAGAAGTACGGCCATAATCTGATCGCTCTCGCCGATGCTATAGTGGACTTCAGTGAACGCACGGGCTATGCGGATTCGCGACCAGCAGCGAGGCCGGATATTGATTTCATGACTAGTGATGGACAGCTCCGGGAATTGCTCGCTGTGCTGACGGATTTTGGGGAGTGGGGAAGGTACTACAACCTCGATACCCTTTTGAATCGCACGGGGCATGGCGCCACTCGGGATGACCCCGCGGCAGCGTTTCAGCGCATCGAAAGCCGCATCCTCCAACACCACCCGGAGTGGATTCCCAAGATGAAGGGGCGCGGGTTCGACGACGCTTACTCCTGCGTCAAGGCCGAATTGACCACTACACTCCAGCGCTTCGCGCGTGTGCTGTCCCGTATGTTCACCCTTGGCCCGTTGGGTGATCGAGGGCGGCGGCTGCAGCCAGTGATCAGAGTGTTTCTCTTCTTGAAAGATGGAGACTTGCACACAGTGCCCCGAAGATGGTTCAACGCATAAGCGTCTGGCTGGTACTTGGCCCGCTGGTGCAATGCGCGACGGGGTCATCCGCCCCGACTTGGGGATAACGGTCTGGATGGAGTCTTTGATCCCTTCGGTGGTTCGGGAACAACGCTCATCGCAGCTGAGAAGGCATCGCGGAGAGCGTATTTGATGGAATGGCATCCGGCCTATTGCGACGTGATCGTGAAGCGCTGGGAGACACTCACAGGTGGCAAGGCAGTCCGCCTTGCCGCCGAAGCGTCGTGAAATCGTGGGTAGAGCCCATGGACAATCTCAACCGCTACCAGAGGGATCTATTCGGGGCGGCCGTATTCAGTCCATCGCTGCCTACCGACTACGAACCCATCCGGCCAGATCATTTTCAGGTGTCTCGAATCTGCCTTGCCAAGGGGAGCGTCGCCACCCCCGAACGCAGGTGGTTCGTCGAACGCATCTGCCGTCTCTACCCCGAGGCACAGGTCGAGGAACGTCTGGATACGCCCCACAATCGTATAGAGCTAGCCCAGCGGGACGCGCTCTCCCTGCACCAGGCAGGGAAGTGCACCCTCGTCTTCGGCGAGCCTAGGACGGCGGTGCGTTTCAGCCAGGAGGAGGGAAACGCCTGCCCGAACTACTGGCACTTCTCTCCGTATGGGTTCTGTCCCTACGGCTGCAAGTACTGCTACTTGACCGGAACGCCGGGCGTCAGGTTCTCTCCCTCCGTCAAGGTATACGTTAACCTTCCTGAGATGTTGTCTGAGATCGACCGAGTCGCTAGACGCCAGCGAACGCCAACCGCCTTCTACCTGGGAAAGCTCCAGGATGCTCTGGCTCTGGACCCCTTGACGGCTTACTCTACAACTCTGGTGCCTTTCTTTGCCGAGCACCCCTGGGCGCGTCTTATGCTCCTCACGAAGAGCGCTCACGTTGATCGGCTGCTGGATCTGGAGCATCGGGGGCACACCATCCTTTCCTGGAGCGTCAACCCGCCAGAGGTGTCTGCGATCTTTGAGGAGAACGTCCCAAGCATCGATGAGCGCCTCGAGGCCATGCGCCGCGTTGCCGAACGGGGCTACCCCGTGCGCGCCGTCATGATGCCCATCATACCCATCGACGGGTGGCAAGACGCTTACACGGCGTTCACCGAGCGCTTGATAGAATCCGTACCCATCCAACGCCTCACCCTTGGTGGCATCTGCATCTACCGGGGCGCCCGAGAGCTCATGGAGAGGAAGATGGGAAAAGAGAATGCGGTCTCTGCCCATATCGACAGGAGCTCCCAGACCGCCGGAGATGGGAGGGCGCGCTATCCCCGCAGCCTGCGAAGCGCAGCTTACTCGCTGCTCATCCAGACTGCGCGCCGACTCCGGCCGGACCTGGAGCTCGCCCTTTGTCTGGAGGAGGAAGCTCTCTGGGAGAGCACTGGGCTTTCGGGAAGCCTGGGGCGCTGCAACTGCGTGCTGTAGAGAACAACCATGACTGAAGACGTCTATGCCCAGAAGCTCGCCTGGCTCAAGCGGAATGAGAGGCCTGAGGCAGTACTCGTTGTCGCGGACGATCCTGAGTGCACGAAGATCGTCGTGGCCTGGACCAGCCTTGATGTGCGACCGGTTGATAAGCAAAAGCGTCCCCCGGGTGAATCGGAACGCGAGATATGGGACTGGCTGTGGGCCAATGCCCGCTATTCCCTCGAGGACCTGGCCGAGAGGAGTGACCTAACCGCCCGGCTCGTCGAACGCAAGCTAAAACCCCTTATCGGCAATCGTGTGCTCTACCCTGACGGTACAGTGAACTCGTTCGTACAGCGCTACCTTCGGGAGCGGGTGCTCAAGTTGTTCGACGCGAAACCGAGAAAGTCGGCGAAAGGCACCTGACATCCCTTCGAGGGACGCATGGGGGTCGCTCGATTACCGATGGGGCAGGGTCAGGACCTGCCGCCAGTTTCGGCGAGGGCTCTTATCCACCCCGATCTCCCCCCGGTTTCACCCCGATTTTCGAATCTAGGGGGTTAACAATTAGCCCTGTTTTGAGGGGTGATCTTGTTCCTTCCAAGCAGTAGCTCATGCCCCGACCTGTCGGGGCACCACCGCTGAATGAAAACGGTTTGCTGGCTGCAGGCGTGAGCGGCCAAAGTGTTGTGGTGGCACATCTCCCTTCCAAGGAGAGAGCGCGGGTTCGATTCCCGCTGGCCGCTCCAGCCACCCTCTTGATAGCACTCCATTGACCGCGAGGTTGGATCTGGTACATTGGCGGCCAGATGGTCGGTCGGAGGTCGGCGACCGCCTGGTGCCGCGAGTCCGACAAGCAGTATGACCGAGGTGCCCCGGGGCACCGTCTGTCGCCCCGCCTGAGGCGGGAGCACGCGTAGCAGATTCCTTGCTAACGGGGCACCCGCCGGCCGTCCGCCCTATTTTCGTAGCAGGTTGTCGCGGGTTCGATCCCCGTCTCCCGCTCCACCCCGCATCAGACGTCACAACACATGCGTAGCGAGGCCCGCCGAAAGGCGGTCTCCTGCTTTTCAGGCAGGTGGTCAGGGCTCGCTTCGTCTACTGCCATGCCGTCTCGCATACCCCTGGCACAGCTCACTCACCTGCAGCTCGCCTGCCACCTGGAGCGTCTTTCGCTTTGCCTCCGGACCATCGGGCATGGTGCAGAGCGACCTGGCGAGCCGTCTTTCAAGCCTATTATCGGAAGCTGGAGGAGGCTATGCTCATCCCATCACGATGATGAATTACCCAATGGCGTTGGCCAGCAGCAGGACGGTTCCGTTATTCGATTGCCTGTCTGCCCTTGCATCTGCCCTAG
Organism: uncultured Dehalococcoidia bacterium; assembly: GCA_964606995.1. GTDB lineage: Bacteria > Chloroflexota > Dehalococcoidia > SM23-28-2 > SM23-28-2 > SM23-28-2. Next base: position 5,605 of record CAZSHQ010000026.1, read on the forward strand.
GCTGCGGCCAGCTGCGCCTACCTGATCCGCCGGGCTATGCTCTCGACCGCGAAAGTTATTCCAAATCCTCCCGATTGAGATATTGAAATCTTCAGTCTTTTGGTGTAACGTAGGTCAAGTAGTTGGGCGGTTAGAAAGCTTCTCCCTTAGCCCTTTTCTCCTGGGCCTTCAATGGGGTTTGGCAACACGCTTAGTTATATCTTTGGTGACCCTGGAGAAAATCTCCTAGCCAACCTTTGAACTAAGGCCACCTCGCTGGCGGTGGCAGTATTTGGTGGTAGCTTCGCTCCGAGCGAGGAGTGCGGTTGTTGTCAACCGTTCGTACAGATGCAGCAATGAGGATCCTGCAGATCGCACCGCTGGCGGAGAGGGTGCCGCCAATCCGTTATGGCGGCACTGAGGCGGTGGTGGGCCTGCTCGCTGATGGTCTGGTGCGGGCGGGCCACGACGTTGTCCTGTGGGCTTCCGGCGACTCCCTCACTCTGGCCGAGTTGCGATCGGTTTACCTCCACGGCCTGCGGCTGGATCCGGCCGTGGCTGACCCGCATCCCTACGAGTGGGTGCATGTGGTTGAGGCGATCAAGGACGCCCAGGGGTTCGATATCATCCACAATCATGGAGGCGAGCAGGTGATGGCCCTGGCCGGCCTGACCGATGTACCCATGCTAACCACCATGCACTGCCTGATCGAGCCGGACTCGAAATTCGTCTGGGAGCGCTACCGAGGCTTCTTCAACACCGTCAGCCAAGCGGAGCGAGCGACCATTCCTCCCCTGGAAGGCCCACGCTTCGCCGGAGTCGTCTACAACGCGGTGGAGGTGGCAAGCTTTCCCTTCCGCGCTGACAAGGAAGACTACCTGTTGTTCATCGGGCAGATAGCATCGGCAAAGGGTCCGCACCTGGCCGTCGAGGTAGCCAGAAGGCTTGGCATGCGGCTGGTCATTGCTGGCAAGATCGACCCCCATAATAGGCAGTACTTTGCAGAGACGATCGAACCGTACGTCGACGGAAAGCAGATTCAGTTTCTTGGCGAGGTCGGCTATGAGAAGCGGGAGCTGTACGCAACTGCCCGCTGCCTGCTTGTGCCCATCTGCTGGGATGAGCCCTTCGGCCTGGTCATGCCCGAGGCAATGGCCTGTGGCACGCCGGTAATCGCCTTCAATTGTGGCTCCGCTCCTGAGCTAGTAGTGGACGGGGAGACTGGCTACATAGTCCGCAACGTGGATGAGATGGTCGAGGCTGTAGGCCGCCTCGACCGCCTCGACCCCTACCGCTGCCGTCGGCACGTAGAGGAGGACTTCGACGCCCCGATCATGGTCCAGCGCTACCTGGAGATTTACCGGCGCATCCTTGCCTGGGAGACTTCCCAGGTCGAGGCTAGGCCCGTGCCTGTCGTTCCCTCTCAGGGTATGAGAGTAGCCTAGAAAGACAATATGACCTGCGAAGTCGGCCTATGTAAGTAGGGTCGTCTGTGATGGTAGTAACTCATCACGACCGGCAATTGGAGGAGACGATCATCAGCACCTTCAACCAGGCCCACCTGGAAGACGTGGAGGCGCTGAGGGTGCTGGTAGTTGGAGGCGTGGTCTACATTGATGGTTGCGTCGGCAACTACCGGGCGAAGAAGACCATCACCCGCCTAGTTGCCTCTGCGCCCGGCCTGCGCAAGGTGGTCAACCGCTCGCGGGTGGTGCCGGCCGCCCTTGTCCACGATGAGGCCCTCGCTGAGAGAGTGCGCCACTGCATCCAAAGCCATCCCTTGCTCAGAAGTGGCCCCATCTCTGTGCGCTGTAGAGAGGGCGTCATCGAGCTATCGGGGACGGTGGACCGTCCCTCCCTGCGCTTGCACGCCGAAGATGCCGTTTGGTCTGTGACTGGTATCCGTCAGGTGCTCAACAGGCTGGAGGTGTCCCACGCCGGCGTCCCTGAGGAACGAGACATAGGCCAGCAGCTTGAGCAGCATCTCCAGTGCTGCCTTGGCGTGGCGCCCTGGCAGATCAGCGTCGAGGTGGACAGGGGGATAGCGCACCTACGGGGCAGGGTACCCTCCCAGCCTCTCTGCCAGTTCGCCGAGGACCTGGTGCGCTGGCATCCCCACATACGCGACGTCGTCAACCGTCTTATCGCCGAAGAGCCCTCTTCCCACGACCATCAGCTCACTGCATCGTGAAGTTTCTCTGCCAGCCACTGCTTGCCTTTGCACGCTACCAATGCTAGCCTTTCCTCCATGACCGCATCCCCAACCTCCCCCAATCCCAGGGCGAGAAAGAAAGGGCTCCTCCCCGAGAGTGAGCCCATGCTTATTCGGCACATACGCGATGCCCTGGTGATCAGAGAACAGGACATCTTTCTCCTCACCAATCGCTTCGGCAACGTCCCGCCCGACAATCCCAGTGGCTTCGGCCTTTACTATCTCGACACCCGCTACCTATCTGTCTACGACTTCTCCTTCGCCGACGCCCGGCCGGTAGTTCTGCTGTCCACCGCTGAGTTGGGCTTTAGTGAGGAGCAGGTGCTCACTAACCCCGCTATGCCCTGCGTGCAGGGCCGAATCCTCCCCCCTGGCAGCATAGAGGCACGGCGGCAGCGAGTGGTGGAAGACGTGCTGGAGGAAACCCTGCGTGTCACCAACTACAACATTTTCCCCATCGAGATCGACGTAGTCTACACCCTGGACGCCGACTTCGCCGATATCTTCGAGGTGCGCGGGAGCAAGAGAGAGAAGCGGGGCCAGGTCCTGCCGCCCCGCATGGAAGACGGCACAATGATCTTCGCCTACGATGGCCTCGACGGCCGTAGAAGGGAAACGAGGGTCAGCTTCTCCCAACCCCCCTTCTCCACCAAGGAGGGACGAGTGACCTTCCGCCTCTCCGTAGGCCATCGAGAGAGCACAACCATCCGCTTGCTGGTCACTACCGATGGAAGATCGAAGGCCGCCCGCGGCATGGAACGTTTGGCAACTCTCTCCTCCCGCTACCGCCAGTGGATGGAGAGCGGCACCCAGGTGATCACCAACAACGAGTTCTTCAACGCCGTTCTGGAACGCTCCTTCACCGACCTGCGCATGCTCTGGAACCAGAGCGGCGATGGCGGCTACCTGGCGGCAGGGACACCCTGGTACGATACCTTCTTCGGCCGAGACAGCGCTATCGTGGCCATGCAAGTATTGGCATACAAGCCAGAGATCGCTCGCCATTCTTTGAAGATGCTGGCCCGCTGGCAGGGCAAGAAGGCCGACCCCTGGCGGGACGAGGAGCCAGGCAAGATCCTCCACGAGTGGCGTCAGGATGAGATGACAGCCACCGATGAACTGCCCTTCTCCCCTTACTATGGCAGCGTCGACTCCACTCCCCTCTTCCTCCTCCTCGCCGGCGAATACTACGCCTGGACGGCCGACCTGGAGCTGCTGCGAGAGCTGGAACCCAACCTGCGGGCAGCCCTCCACTGGATCGATGTCCTGGCCGATAGCGATGACGACGGGTACATGGAGTACGAAGCACATTCGGGTGCCGGCCTGCTCAACCAGGGCTGGAAGGACTCACCCGACGCGATCATCAATGCCGATGGCACCCTTGCCAAGCCGCCCATCGCCCTGGTGGAGGTCCAGGGCTACCTCTACGCCGCCAAGAAGAAGCTTGCCCCCGCCTTCACCGCCCTAGGAGACCAGGAGCTAGCCCAGCAATTGAGTCGCCAGGCAGCCCAGCTTAAGCGGCGCTTCAACCGCGACTTCTGGCTAGAGGAGAACAACTTCCTTGCCCTGGCTCTGGACGGCGACAACCATCAGGTTGCCGCCATCACCTCCAACCCGGGACAGGCCCTCTGGACGGGGATCGTCCAGAGGCGCCTGGCATCGACGGTTGCCGATGTCCTGATGCGCAACGACATGTTCAGCGGCTGGGGCATCCGCACTCTCAGTGCCGCTTCCAACCGCTTCAACCCATTGGGCTACCATCTGGGCACCATCTGGCCGCACGACAACTCCATCATCGCCATGGGCTTCAAGAAATACAGGTTCGAGGACGAGTTGAACGAGGTGGCCACCGCCCTCTTCGACGCCGCCCGATCCTTCCCCTACTACCGCCTGCCGGAACTATACGCTGGCAGCGCTCGCTCCATCCAGCACACGCCCGTCCCGTATCCCGTCGCCTGCCGACCCCAGGCCTGGGCCGCTGGCTCCTTCCCCCTCATCGTTCAGGCCATGCTCGGCCTGGCTCCCAACGCCCCTGAGGACGAACTGCTCATCGTGCGGCCACGCCTGCCCTACTGGCTGGACAACGTTCAGGTGAGGAACTTGCAAGTGGGCCAGGGCAGCGCCGACCTCCTGTTTTCCCGCCGCGGCGTCCGTACGCGGTTAGAGATTCTAGCTGTTCGCGGTCGCCTCAGGGTATCCGTCGTGCCTGCGTGGCCCCTGTGAGCTGGCTCTCCCTTTGGGTCAGACGAGCCGAACCCGACCTAACCCTCACCTTCACCCGCGCAGCAGACGGAGGAGGAAACGCCGGTTGGCGGTCGTTTCCCAAACGGAGTCCCTGAGGACGCGTCGATAGAGTCCCGCCGTGGGGATTGAGCGGACGAACTCCACGACCTTGGCGGCGATAACCTCCGGCCGCTCCTTGAGGGACACGAAGAGGGCATTGCCTTTGCCCGCCACTTCCTGAAATACCTCGATATCGGAGCAGATAGCTGGCAGCCTCAGGAGGCCAGCCTCCAGCAGGGGGAGGGAAGCGCCTTCGTAGCGGCTGGGAAGGAAGACGGCGTCCACAAGGGTATAGACGTCTCGTACCACCTCCCGCGAGCGGGTCAGGGGCGTGCCATCGGGAGAGGTCATCGTGCTCAGGAAGATAACGTCTCTGGCCACGCCCCGCTCTTTGGCCCTTCGCCGTAGGCCCTCAAGCTGAGCGATAGCCTCAGGGGCATGGGGGTCGGGAGCACCGGTGACCAGCAGCTTGACCTTTCCCACCAGCT
>CAZSHQ010000027.1:0-10565 GCA_964606995.1 uncultured Dehalococcoidia bacterium
TCGCCCTCATCCCCCTCTCCCTGGGCCTCAATGAGGGCGCCCTCATCGCCGCCGAACTGGGCACGGTGGTCATCGGCGGGCTACTCACATCCACCATCCTCACCCTGCTGGTGATTCCGGTGGTCTACAGCCTGGTGCACGACTTGCGCCGCCCCTCGCACGGCTAGCCAGCGGACGGCTAGAGGGCCACGACCGGATTCCCTAGAGTAACGACATCTCCAGCACCCCCTTCAGCACCCCCTTCAGCACCCCCTCCAGCACCCCCTCCACCACGCCATCGGCGACAGCAGTTCCGCTGCCTCACCCTTGGCTCTTCACATACTTCACAGAAACTGCCCACTTTTTTCGCGTCGGGGGAGTGCCAGTTGCTACACCTGATAACCGATACTTCGTTGTTAGACAATGGAAGTCCTGCACCGCCGCTGTTGCCGCCCCAGCAACCTTGACGGTGAAAGGAGGATGATGGCCGAATGCAGATGAAGGCTCACGCGCCCACCGAGGAAGCCCGCGTTTCGCCCCGGAGAACCGAGACAACCGTCATCTTCGTGGGCCACGCTCGCCTGCCCCAGAGCCTGACGCCGCGCGACTCCTCCTCCGTAGTCTCGGTGGAACTGGAGGCGGAAATAGCCGGCGGGATCATCCTGGGCACCTCTGTCAAAGGCGTCCTGCCCCTGGGGACCAGACTTCTCGACGAGGTGCTGGCCGGCCGAAGTATAGGCGATGGGCCCCAGGAAGCGGTAGAGGAGATCAGGCAGCGCTACGTCTGTCCTTCCCAGAAGGCCCTGTGCACGGCTGTGGCCAACGCTTACGAGGCATATTATCGTTACCGCCAACAAGGGCTTCCTCCCCCCTAGTTTCTCCCCCCCATCAACCAAATTCTCACCGATAGTCTATCCACAAGCCCTTGCCCTCTGAAGGGGAAAGGGCTATGCTATTGATGAAGGTTGTCTCAAGCGAGGTTGGGGTCGGCATGGAGTACTTGGGCTCGCAGCATGAAATTGGGGATGACTTAGCCGCCCTGTTGGAAGGGCCAGAGGCTCGCTATTCTAGCTTGCAGCTCCATTTCCTGCGGCGGCTGAATCACTTGCTGCGCCTGCGCGAGCAACAGAGGACTCAGCTCAAACCCGCGGGCCTGCGCCTACTCGATCGGGCGATCTTCGCCACCTACCGCGACTGCGCCGTGGCAGGCGTGTCGGCCGAGGCCCAAGAAGTGGTGCAGTCCGTGGGCAGCCGCACCTCGGCGGACAACAGCGAGAACTAGAGAGAAACCTTTGGTCGAAGCTCCAGGACACCCCGACAGCCGGGGTGTCTCTGCTTGTGTGAGGCCCACTCTGGCTCTTGCCTAGCCGCGGGTCTCACCGGGGCGCTCGCCGTCTCCCCTCTCCCTTCTCTTCAACTGCTGCCGAGCCAGCGCCAGCACGCATTCCTTGAGGGCAGCATCAAGATAGAGGGGCAAATGATCGAGCAGTACCTGGGTCTCCTCTTCGGTCAGGTCAATGCCCTCTTCTGCAAGAATCGCCCGAGCCTGCTGGTCCGTTGCGCGCCAGATGTCCCTATCCACCTGTCATCTCCCTCCTTCGTGATGACTTGTACGGCGGCGGGATACCTGCGAGCTTCAGCGGGCGAGTTCAAGCCAACAAGCCCCGTCCTCAACGCGTCGCCTTCTGCAGGCGTGACGAGGCTCGGCAGGCTCAACCTGCTGAGCTGACCAGGATGAAACCAGTGGGATTGCGAAGCGGGGATCTATTCGGGGAAAGGCCCTTCAATAGGCCCGTAATCAAGCCACTGAGCGCTGTCAGTTGGAGGGTCCCGGCAACCGTTCCAATAGTAGGACGCCTATCGGGCAGAGTTGCTACACTGCTGTTTCCACGCGATTGCGCAGAACGCCGATGCCGCCGATGTCCACCTCCACCACATCACCTCTCTTCAGAGGCGCGGTCATCCCCGGCGTGCCCGTGAAAAGGAGATCGCCTGGCTCCAGGGTCATCACCTGGCTGGCGAAGCTCACCAGACGGCCCACGTCGTGTATCAGGAGGGAGGTGTTGGTCCGCTGGACGGTCTCTCCATTAACACGGGTCTGCAGCTCCAGGTTGGTCGGATCGAGCTCGGTGGCAATCCAGGGGCCGAGGGGAGCGAAGGTATCGCAGCCCTTTGCCCGCCACCACTGGAGGTCGGCCTGCTGCCAATCGCGAGCACTGACATCGTTGCCGCAGGTGTAGCCCAGCACATAGGCCAACGCCTCATCAGGCGTCAGGTCTCTCGCCCGGCGGCCGATCACCGCCACCAGCTCGCCTTCGTAGTCCACCTGCCCGGCAGTGGCGGGCAAAACGATCGCCTCCTCAGGCCCGATGACCGCCGAGGGCGGCTTGATGAACAGCTCGGGGTTGGCTGGCGCTGAACTCTGGTCGAACTGGTCCAGATGGCTACGGTAGTTGAGGGCTACTGCCAGGATCTTGGACGGTCTCACGGGGGCCAGCAGCCTCACCCGCGATAGGGGTACCGTCTCCTCGCCCGACCGCCAGCGGCCGAAAGGGCTGCCGACTATAGGCCTGAGCACCCCGCCCTCCACCAAGGCGTACCCCTGATGACGGCCGTAGCGAAACCGAGCAAATCGTAGAGAAGAGCGCGTCACACCATGTTTGCCTTGAAGGGACTAGCCTCAGCCCTTGCCTGCCGTCCGTCATTCCTGCATACGGGATTGTACTAGGAGCCGCCAGGGATTGACAACTCGTCCCCTTGCTAGTATACTTGTTCGGCAGAACACAAGTTCGATGACATAAAGGAGGGGCGTATGGCCAAAGACCTCTCGCCCAAACAGCAGAGCATCCTCCGCTTCATTCGCCAGTTCATCGACGAGCACGACTATCCCCCCAGCATTCGCCAGATCCAGGACGCGTGCAATATCAGCTCCACCTCGGTGGTGGACTACAACCTGAAGAAGCTGGAGGGCGACGGCTACATCCGCCGCGACCGCGAGGTGTCGCGGGCCATCGAGCTCCTGGAGCGCGGCGGCCGCCGACCGCGGACGGTGGCCGTGCCCATCATCGGCGCGATCGCCGCCGGTCAGCCCATACCGGTGCCCAGCGCCGACACCTGGAGCAACCCGGACTACTCCGAATCCATCGAGGTCACCCGCGACATGGTCGGCGGCCGCCCCAATGTCTACGGCCTGCGGGTTAAGGGCACCTCCATGATCGACGCCCTGGTGAACGACGGCGATATCGTCCTCATGGAGACCGCCAACACCGCCGACAACGGCGACATGGTGGCCGTCTGGCTCAAGCGGGAGCAGGAAGCCACCCTCAAGCGCTTCTACCACGAGGGCGACCGCATTCGCCTCCAGCCGGCCAATGAGGCCATGGCCCCCATCTACACCCACCCTGCCAACGCGGAGGTGCAGGGAAAGGTCCTGGGGTCCATTCGACCCCCGCAATAGAAGCCTCCTGGACTGCTGTCACCTCGTCCACCAACAGGCGCCGGGCCACGGAAAGCAGCCTCCAGCGGCCGCACTCATATCCTGGCCAGGTCGTGCACCAGCAGCTCCAGGGCCATCTCCTCGTCGTAGTGCCCCCGCTTCACCCCAACATCAGCCTCCAGCAGCCGCCGATAGGCCGCCTTCAGCCGCGACAGCGAGTAGCGCTGAGTCTGATCGAGAATCCGCTGGAGAACGAACTCGGAGGCGATGCCCAATCGCTGGCCGATCTCCCGGGTGGACAGACCGGCCGTCATCATCTCTCTGGCCTGGATGATGAGCCGATACTGACGGACCACCATGGCCAGAAGGTAGCCCCCCTCCGCTCCGGCCGTCGTCAGTTGGCGCAGGAGGCGCAGAGCCACACCCGCCCTCCTCTCGACGATGGCGTCCACCATGGCGAAGATGTTGACCTGCCGCGCCTCGCTGACCAGGGCTCTCACATCCGCCCCCTCGATGCGTCGGCCCTGAGCGTAGGCCGCTAGCTTCTCCAGCTCGCTCGCCAGCACCCACAGGTTGTTCCCCACCAGGTCGGCCAGCAGGCGAGCCGCCGCCGGCGAGATATCCATGCCCTGGTTCTGTGCCCGCTCCAGAATCCACTGAAGGACGGCACGCAGCGGGCGGAACTCCCGCACCTGCCCTGCCGACTTGAGGGCTTTCAACAGGGGATTACTATCGCCCGAGAGCTCCTCGTCCACCAGGACCAGCGTGGTCGTGTCCGGCATGCGCTGGGCGTAGTCGGTCAGACCCTGCCAGCGCTCCAGCGCTTCTCTGCTCCCGCCCCTCGTACCGCGGACGCCTCGACGCGGCCGCTCCGGAGGATTGAACCGCTTGAGCAGGCCCTCCACCACCACCAGGCGATGAGCGCTGAGGAAGGGCACAGTGTCGCAGATAGCCATAAGCTGCTCCGGGCTCACCTCACGGCCATCGAGCACGTCCGTATTGGAGGAAAGCATACCGTCAGAGTCCAGCTCGCCCTTGATGCGGGCCAGCTCCTCCCGCAGCGAGAAGTCGTCGCGGCCGTAGAGGACGTACAGCATGGCCGCTGCGAGCATATACCAGGCGAGGGGCAACCCTCAATACCACCTGATACGACTATCGACGACCTACACCCTCTGTTGCACGCCGGCTCTCCGCACCTCCCCCATTCATCCTCCAATGAAGGGGAAAATCTGTAACCGATTTTCCCCCTAGGCGTCCTAGATAGTGGAACCAAAGGCAAACGCGCCTTTTGGCAGCAGGAGAGCGAAGAGCGGTAGTCCATGGGCTGCTAACACCAGCGGCTCGAAGAGAGAAGCCTATGCCTGAGCGCAGCGACAACTACCTCTTCCCACGCGACCCGCTGCACCTGATGCGGGTACTTAAGCGGTGGACATGCCTGATTGTCTACCCCGCCGTAACCCTTCTCATCCCTCTGGATCACTTCCTCCTGGGGTCACCCTGGCTGACAGCGCTTATCAGCCACGGCGTGGGAGGCTACCTCGTCGCGACGCTGGGCATCGAGTTTGGCTTCTGGTATGGCTTCAAGATTCGCAAGGAGGCCGCCTACCCCACCTTGCTGGCCATGGAACTGGGCGCAACTGGGGATTTCGCTCAGGCCTGCGACCGCGCGGTGCGGTTGCTGGCCGACCTCCTAGAGGCAGAAAAGGTGCTCCTGGCGTGGAGGAACCACGAGGACGGTTCACTGACCACCGTGAGCGCACATGGTATTCCCCCTGAGGACGTGCCACTGCCAGCCTCCCTATCCTGGTGGCAGCAGACTGCCAGACAGGCGATTGACGAGCGCAAGGTTATCGTGGCCTCGGCGGGTCAGGGCCGTGCTTGGCGATCTGGCTCCGGCGGGCGTAGGTGGGTAGCCTACGCTCCCCTGCTCTCTTTGGACCAAGTGGTTGGCCTCCTGATCCTGGTTGGCGGACGCAAGGCCTCTGACCTTCGGGACAAGACACTTCTCGCCCCTATCGGACTGATTCTGGGTCTGACCCTGGAAAACCTTCGTCACACCGTGGAGCTCCGCCGCCGCAGCGATGAATACGTCGCTACCACCAACCTGACAGGCGACTTAATTGCGAAGCTGGACAAGCATGGCAACTGGGTCTTCCTAAACGACGCCGCCTGCCAATTCTTCGGAAAGCCGCGAAAGGAACTCCTGGGTACCGACTCCACAGCTTCCCTCCATCCCGAGGACATAGAGCCGACTGCCCAGGTGATCCGAAAGACGAGAGCGCGGAAGGAAGTAGCAGGAAGGTTTGTGAACCGCCTCGCCACGCCGATGGGAACGAGGGTAGTGGAATGGAACGGCTATCCCCTCTTCGATGACGAGGGCCAGTACGCCGGCATCCAGATTACCGGCCGTGACATCACTGAGCGCAAGCAGATGGAGGAGGCCCTACGAGAGAGTGAGACACGCTTCCGCCTGCTTGCGGAGAACGCGACGGACGTCATCTGGACCACAGACCTGAACTTCAGATATACGTATGTTAGCCCCTCCGTCACCCGTATGCGAGGCTACAGCGTTGAGGAGGTAGTGGCCGGCACGTTGGGAGAATCCCTGACTCCCGCCTCCTTTGAGATTGCCAGGAAAGTCCTTGGCAAAGAGCTGACCAGAGATGCGAACCGTGCAAACGAACCCTTCCAGTCGCGAACGCTGGAGCTTGAGCTCAACTGTAAGGACGGCTCGACCGTCTGGACCGAGATCATAGTGACTTTCCTCCGCGACTCAGATGACCGGCCTGTTGGGCTTCTGGGAGTCTCGCGTGACATCACCGAGCGCAGGCAGATGGAGGAGGAGCGAGCTAGACTGCACGCCGAGCTGGAAATCAGGGCGATCACCGACGGCCTCACAGGCCTCTACAACCACGCCCACTTCTACCAGCGCCTGGCTGAGGAGATCGACCGCTCCAAGCGCTACGGTCACGGCCTCGCTCTAGTGATGATGGACATCGACGCCTTCAAACACTACAACGACTCCCGCGGCCACCAGGCCGGTGACGAGGCTCTGCACTTCATTGCTGACTGCATCCGGACGGGAGTACGCCGCTCAGACATCGCCTTCCGCTACGGCGGCGATGAGTTTGCGGCGATACTAGTGCATGCTGACCTATCAAGAGCACAGGCCGTCGTCAAACGCATAAACAGGCGCATCGCCGCAAGGCTGAACGAGTCGGACGACCCCGCTGCAGAATGGCTAGGCCTCAGCGCCGGTGTAGCCTCCTTCCCACAGGACGCAACAACCGTAGACGAGCTTGTACGGATAGCAGACGCCGCCCTGTACAACGCTAAACGCCTGGCATGGGCTCGCGGCGTGACGGGCCAGAGGCAGGCTGTCGAGCCGCCGGCCTCCCCGTCCGGGCTCGTGCACGAGACGCAGTCAGAAATGCTCTCTACCGCAGCCAATTCCCTGGCCGCCGTTCTCCAGGACCTCGGCGCGTCTGAGATTGCTGCAGACCTGGACCTGCGCGCCATCGCCGCTGTGGGGGCAGCGTCCGAGATCAAGGACCGCCACATCCGTGGACACCAGGAACGCACCAGCCTCTGGGCCGCCGCCCTCGCCGAGGAGATGGGCCTGCCGCCCGAACAGGTCAGGGGCATCAGGATTGCCAGCCTCTTGCACGACATCGGCAAGGTCAACGTCAGCGAGCGCGTCCTCAACAAGCCCGGCAAGCTGACCGAAGAAGAGTACGCCAAGATCAAAGAGCACGCCCCACTTGGCGCCACGATAATGATCTCCGAGGCCGAAGCCTTGCAACAACTGGCGACAATAGTCCGCCATCACCATGAGCGCTTCGACGGCAAGGGCTACCCCGACGGCCTGACTGGCGAAGATATCCCCCTGGAGGCCCGCATCCTCAGCGTGGTGGATGTGTTTGACGCCATGACACACGAGCGTTCCTACCGCAAGGCCCTCAGCAGGGCAGAGGCCATAGCTGAGTTAGAGCGTGGTGTTGGTACTCAGTTTGATCCCGTGGTGGTAAAGGCATTCCTAGCGTTGGTGAAAAGGCCGGGCGCGGAGCCGACAGCCCCCGCACGAGCAGCGAGCAAGCACAGGCAACCGGTGGCTGCGAGAGCAGCCGCTCGCGGCAAAGGTTGACACAACCAGCCACTTACCGATGACCCACACTCTGTTCCACGCTGGCTCCCCACACCACCCCCATTCATCCCCCAACGCACGGCGAAATTTGTAACCGATTTTTCACCTGAGCGTCCTACATAGTGGAGCTAAAGGCAACCGCGGCTTCCAGCTGAAGGCGCGCAGCCGCCTCGCGACGGGCTTGCTGGGCACTCCCCCAGCACACCCCGCCAAGGCCGAACGGCCCCCGGCGCTGCCTCCCCAGTAGCACACTGGCCCGGACCAGACGCTATCCTGAAGGAGGATTGGCGCCGGAGATGCTTGGTTTCAAATCAGCGCGAGGCCGAGCCGTCCTAGCGGGCGCGGTGCTCGTCGTACTCCTGGCTGGCGTCGCCACGCTGGCCGTCTGGCGCGCCTACGACGACCAGCAGCAACACCACGAGATGGAGCACGCGTCCGCCGCCGCTACCGCTCTGGAGCACGCCCAGGCCGAGTTCTGGCAGGCTCAGGCTACGCTCTCCGCCCTGGTATTTTCAGACGATCCGGCCCTTATCGATGACTACCACGACGTTGCGACGGCACTTGAACAGAACCTGAGCCAGGCTCGCGCGGAGGCCCTGGCCGCAGGCGAGGCCGACAAGGTCGCAGCCCTGGACGACCTGGCTGTGCGGATAGGTCAGTTCAATGACACAGCCAACCTGGGCCCTTCCGTTCTGCTCGAAGCCGATGTCGAGACGGGGGCACAGTTGGCGACTGCCCTCATGCCGGGAATGGTGTCTGAGGCCAAGGCCATCATCGCCGATCTGGAAGCGCTGGTCGACGAAGAGCAACAGGAGTTGGCGGCCAAGACAGCCGCAGCAGACCGCGCCGCAGACACCACCCTCTGGCTCCTCATCGGCTTTAGCGCCGCCGCCTTTCTGGTGGCCACCGGTACGATAGCAGTCCTCATCGTGTGGTTGGTGCGCCCGCTGGCCGCCTTGCGGGCAAGCGCCAGGGCAATCACCTCCGGCGACCCAGAGGCGAGAGCCGAGGTCTCCGGCCCCAAGGAAGTGGCCTCCCTCGCCTCCGACTTCAACGAGATGACAGACGCCCTAGCGGCCAAGACGCAGGAATACATCGATACCACCAACCTGACAGGGGACTTGATTGCGAAGCTGGACAAGCACGGCAGGTGGGCCTTCCTCAACGACGCCGCCTGCCAATTCCTTGGAAAGCCCAGGGACGAACTCCTGGGTACCGACTCTACAGCCTATGTGCACCCCGAGGACGTAGAGCCGACTGCCCAAGCGATTCGAGAGACGAGAGCAAGGAAGAACCTAACAACGGGATTCGTAAACCGTCAGGTCACGCCGATAGGAACCAGGGTGGTGGAATGGAACGGCTATCCCCTCTTCGACGAGGACGGCCACTACGCTGGAATCCAAGTTACGGGGCGCGACATCAGCGAGCGCAAGCGGATGGAGGAGGCGCTGAGGACGAAGGATTGTGCCATAGAAGCATCCATCGATGGCATCGCCTTGGCTGACCCTGAAGGTATCCTGACCTACGTGAATCCTTCCTTGCTCAAGATGTGGGGATATGACGATGACAGCGAGATGCTGGGAAAGCATATTACGCAATTCTGGCAGGAGAAAGAAAAGACTCGGCAGATAGGAAGAGCATTGCGTGATAAGGGGGGTTGGGTAGGCGAACTGGTCGCCGCGAGAAGAGACGGCTCAACGTTCGATGTCCAGCTTTCCGCAAGCATGGCTACAAACGCGCTTGGTAAACCTGTTTCCATCATGGGTTCATTTGTGGACATCACCGAGCGCAAGCGGGCGGAGGAGGCGCTGCAGGAATCTGAAGAAAAGTGGCGTTCCCTGGCAGAGAACGTCCCCAATATCATCATCGTTGTCCATCGTGACGGCACAATTCAGTTCGTCAATCGTACTGTGTCAGGCATCACTGTGGAAGAGACGCTTGGGAGAAGCGTCTACGAATTCATCCCGCCCGACTATCAAGACACAGTAAGGAAGTCCATCGAACAAGTCTTTCAGACTGGAAAGGTTGGCAGCTACCAGGTCATGGGAGTCGGCCCGGACGGCCGTCCTTCATGGTATGAGACCCAGCTCGGGCCTATCAAGCACGATGGGCGGGTGGTTGCTGCGACACTAATTGCCACAGACATCACCGAGCGCAAGCAGGCGGAGCAGGAACTGGCAAGTTCGGAGGAGCGGCTAAAGATACTTTTTGAATTTGCACCGGATGCCTACTATCTGCACGACTCACAAGGCACCTTCCTCGACGGCAACAAGGCCGCCGAGGAGCTCCTCGGTTATAAAAACGACGAACTCATCGGGAAGAATATGTTAGAGGCCAAGATCCTACTTCCAGACCAAATTCCGAAAGTGGCTGCAAGTCTGGCCCGGAACGCACAGGGGCAACCCACCGGACCGGATGAATATACCTTGATTCGGAAGGACGGCAGTCGCATTGCAGTGGAATCAAGGGGATTCCCAGTGAAGATCAGAGGGCAGACTCTGATACTGGGCATCGCCCGCGACACCACCACGCGCAGGCATGCGGAGGAGGCGCTGCGCGCGAGCGAGAGCAAGTACCGAACATTGCTTCACAATCTTCCACAACGAATATTCTCCAAGGACAAGAGCTCCGTCTATGTATCCTGCAATGACAACTACGCTCGAGACTTGCATATCATTCCCGATGAGATCGCTGGAAAGACCGACCACGACTTCTACCCGCAGGAACTCGCTGACAAATACAGGGCGGACGATAAGAGGATTATGAAGTCCGGCAAGACAGAAGACCTAGAAGAGCGGTACATCCAGGATGGACAAGAGGTATTTGTGCATACGGTCAAAACACCTGTCAGAGACGGAGACGGCAATGTTATTGGCATACTAGGCATTTTCTGGGATATCACCGAGCGCAAGCGGGCCGAGGAGGAGCGAGAGAGACTGCACGCCGAGCTGGAGGTGAGGGCGATCACCGACAGCCTCACCGGCCTCTACAACCACGCCCACTTCT
>CAZSHQ010000028.1:0-10516 GCA_964606995.1 uncultured Dehalococcoidia bacterium
CCGCCTCAACAAGGACCGCAACGTCGTTCACCCCCAGCCGATATACATCGAGGGCACTGTAAACGGCACCATCGTCGAGGTAGCCATCCAGTACAACGACGGCCTGTCCGAGTTCACCTTCAGCTTCGCCAATTGCATCAACACCATCGATGGCGGCAACCACCTCACCGGCTTCCGCAGCGCTCTTACTCGCGTCCTCAACGACTACGCGCGCAAGCAGAAGTTCCTCAAGGAAAATGACGCCAACCTCTCCGGCGATGACGTCCGCGAGGGCCTGGCGGCGGTGATCAGCGTCAAATTGCCTGAGCCCCAGTTCGAGGGGCAGACCAAGACTCGCCTGGGCAACGCCGAGGTGAAGGGCCAGGTGGAGTCGTTGGTGGGCGAGGAGCTGAGCCGCTATCTGGAGGAGCACCCCTCTGAGGGCCGCCGGATCATCGAGAAGTGCATTACTGCCGCCCGCGCTCGCGAGGCGGCCCGCAAGGCGCGCGACCTGGTAACCCGCAAGGGCTTGCTTGACGGCACCATGCTCCCCGGCAAGCTAGCCGACTGCTCGGAGCGCGACCCCCAGCATTCCGAGCTGTACATCGTGGAGGGCGACTCGGCCGGCGGCTCGGCCAAGCAGGGGCGCGACCGCCGTTTCCAGGCCATCCTGCCGCTGCGGGGCAAGATCCTCAACGTGGAGAAGGCCCGCGCCGACAAGATCTTCGGCCACGCCGAGATCGCCGCCATCATCAAGGCGCTGGGCACCGGCATCGACGAGGACTTCGACCTGTCGCGCCTACGCTACCATCGCGTCATTATCATGACCGACGCCGACGTCGATGGCTCGCACATCCGCACGCTGCTCCTGACGTTTTTCTTCCGCCACATGGTGGAGCTCATCCACGCCGGCCATCTCTACATTGCCCAGCCGCCTCTCTATCGCATCCAGCGAGGCAAGGAGCACCACTGGCTGTATTCTGAGCAGGATAAGGAATCGTTCCTGGGCAAGCACAAGGACGGCAAGAGCATTACCGTCCAGCGCTACAAGGGCCTGGGCGAGATGAACCCCGAGCAGCTCTGGACGACCACCATGGACCCCGAGCGGCGGCTTATGCTTCAGGTAGCGGTGGACGACGCCATCCAGGCCGATCGCATCTTCGTTCAGTTGATGGGCGAAGAGGTAGAGCCGCGCAAGCGCTTCATTCTGGGCCACGCCAGCCAGGTCCGCAACCTGGACGTGTAGCCCCCCACTCAGGCGCGATCAGCCTCCCACATACAGCCCGTGCTCGCGAATGTACTTCTCGACGGCTAGCGGGACCCAATAGCGGACCGATAGCCCCCGCCGTACCCTCTCCCGCACAGCCGTGGCGCTAATATCGATGCGCGGCATACGTAGCCAGACCACCCGCTGTCGCATAGCCTCCGCTAGCTCCTCCGCGAGGACTTCCCCGAACCCCGCATCCTCCGGCTCCGGCCGCTCGGCCACGGCCAGACGGGCCAGCTCGAGGATGCGCTGTGGCTGATGCCAGTGAGGAAAGTCGCCCAGGGAATCGGCACCCATGATGAAAAAGAACTCCGTCTCGCGTCCCAATTGGTCGCACAGCTCAGCCAGGGTCTCTGCCGTATAGGATGGGCCTTCCCGCTCTACCTCCAGCGAGGAGACAGCGAAGTCCGGATTGTCGCCGACAGCGAGCCGCACCATCGCCAGGCGATCCTCCCGCGCCGACAGTTCTTGCCCTGCCTTGCGCCAAGGCGCGCCAGCCGGCACGAACAGCACCTGCCCCAGGCCAAGCGACAGCCGAGCTTCCTCTACCAGGATGAGATGGCCGATGTGCGGCGGATCGAAGGTGCCGCCAAGAACGCCGAGCTTCATCCTTCCCACTCCACCTCTGCCTCGCCCAGGCGCACCTTGGCCCCTGGCTGAATGCCAGCTCGCCTAAGAGCAGCTACCACGCCCCACCGGTTTAGCCACCGCCAAAACTCCGCCCGCCCTTCGTCCTCATCCAGCGGCATCATCTCAGCGAATGCTTCCAGCCGCTCGCCGCTCACTCTGTACACGTCGTTGGATACGGACACCCTGAACCGCGCGCTAAGTGGCTGTGGCCTGACGACCGGCAAGGGTGACGGAACCTGAGCCTCGTCTATCAGCGTCGACAGTTCTTGCGCGATCCGCTCCAGCAATGGCCCGACACCCTGGCCGGTGGCGGCTGAGACGAAGAAGGGCTCGATGTGCCTGGCAGTCAACAGCTCCCTCAACTCACCTGTGCGCTCGGCCACGTCGGGCAGATCGAGCTTGTTCACGGCCACGATCTGGGACTTGGCCGCGAGGTCCTTGCCGAACTGCGCCAGTTCGCTGTTAATCACCTCCATATCCCGAAGCGGATCCGGGCGAGTGCCATCGAGCAGATGGACGAACATGCGGGCCCTTTCGGCGTGGCGGAGGAAATCGTGCCCCAACCCTACACCTCGATGCGCTCCTTCAATCAGGCCGGGTATCTCGGCCACTACAAAGGTCCTGTAGCCCATCTCCACTACACCTAGCACCGGCTCCACCGTAGTGAATGGATAGGAGGCGATCTTAGGATGGGCCGCAGAGATGGCCACTAAGAGCGTGGACTTGCCGGCATTTGGGATTCCCAGGATGCCGACGTCTGACAACAGCTTCAGGTCTAGATCCAGTCTCGCTTCCTGGCCCTTCTGCCCTCTCTGCGCTATGCGCGGAGCTTGGTTGGTGGAAGTGGCAAAGTGAGCGTTGCCCCAGCCACCAAGACCACCGCGAGCTACCACTAGCGTCTGACCAGCCTCTCTAAGGTCCCCAATGAGCGCCACCTCTCCCTCTTTCCCCCTGCACCTTACCTCCGTTCCTACAGGCACCCGAATAACCAAATCCTTCCCCCGGCGGCCGCTCATGTCTGAGCCCCGTCCGTTCTGCCCTCTCTCAGCTCTCCAATGGCGCCGCCGACCAAGCTCCCAGAGCGTGCTCAAAGATAAGTCTGCCAAGAGAATAACACTTCCACCATAGGCACCATCACCGCCATTCGGACCGCCCCGAGGTGCGAACTTTTCCCGCCGAAAGCTCACTATGCCGGAGCCACCGTCACCACCAGCAACCCAAATTTCTGTATGGTCGATCATAGCAGTCCACGTGTTCACATTATACTTTCACAAGACATCATGCAGGAAACCTCATGGATCGTCGTCGTCATAGGGGTGTTGGCTGGGTGGAGAGCTATTTGGGGGGAGTGGGTGGATGTGGGTGATGCGGTGGAGACAATGTTGGGTAGTGTGCTGATGCCGTCGTCGGCGAAAGGTTTACGGCCTAGCAGGAAAGACCCTGTATGGTTATCCACCAAAGCAGCCGGATATCCACGCCCTTTGTGGATAACTAGGGTGTAAGGAGAGTACGGAGTTCGCCTATCTGGCGTGTGAACTGTGCGTCTGTGGTCAGCATGTGGTCTATCTTGCGCAGGCCGTAGATGATGGTGGAATGATCGCGCCCGCCGAGGAGACGAGCGATCTCAGTCACCCTCTGGTGGGCATCCTCCCGCAGGAGGTACATAGCGATGTGACGAGCCTCTGCAATCTCCTTGGCACGGCTCTTCCCGGATAGGGCTTCTGCGGCTAGGTCGAAGTACTGGGCGACGGCTTCCAGAACGGCTTCGGCGCAGGGATGAGGTTTCTCGCCGGAGGGTGAGACGGGGGCAAGAGCCTCAGTGGCGAGGTCGAGGTTTATCTCGGCCCGCAGGAGGCGGGCGAAGGCCACGATGCGGTTGAGGGACCCTTCTAGTTCGCGGATGTTGTTATGGCAGCGTTGGGCAAGGAAATGGAGTACGTCGGGGTTCACTTCCTGCTGTAGTTCGGCGGCCTTAGTCTTGAGGATGGCGAGACGGGTTTCAAGAGCGGGCGGCTGAATATCGGCGAGGAGCCCCCACTCGAAGCGGGAACGCAGACGGTCCTCAAGGAGGGAGATGAGTCTCGGTGAGCGGTCGCTACTGATGATGAGTTGACCGCTCGCGGCGTGGAGGTCGTTGAAGGTGTAGAAGAACTCCTGCTGGGTGCGTTCTTTGCCTGCCAGGAACTGGATGTCATCGATGAGGAGGACGTCTACGTGACGGTACTTGGCCTGGAACTCCTCAGTGCGGCCCTGGGCGATAGAGGTGACGAATTGGTTGGTGAACTGCTCTGCGGTAACATAGAGAACGCGGTAGTGGTTGCTCCAGGTTCTATGGCCGATGGCGTGCAGCAGGTGAGTTTTGCCCAGGCCGGTGCCGCCGTAGATGAATAGAGGGTTGTACACGGAGGCTGGCTTGTCAGCTACTGCCTGCGAGGCGGCGTGGGCTAGACGATTCTCGTGGCCGACAATGAATCGCTCGAAGGTGTACCTCTGGTTGAGGCGAGGCGGCGGGAAAGGACTTAGCGGTGGTGGCGGTGGCGCGGCAGTTTCGGGCTCGAACAGGGGTTCGCTGGAGGGCCTGCCCTCCGAGCGGGAGCCTAGCAGTTGAAAGGTCACCTCTACCGGATGTCCGATGATGCTGCTGAGGGTCTTGGCAATAAGGGGACGGAGCTTCGTCGAAAGCCACTCAGTGGCGAAGTCGTTGGGGGCTCCGACAACGAAAAGGCCGTTGTCGAAGCGGACGGCGACGGTATCCTTGAGCCACGTCTCGTAGTTGGGTCGTGTCACCTGTAGTTGGAGCTCAGCCAGGGCTACCTCCCACAGGTGCTGAGCACTTGTCTCCGGCCGAGAGGCAGCCGGCTCGTTCATGACAATTTCCCCCTCGGTGGCAAGACGAAACACAGGCGGCGGTTTTCAGCGGACGGGGGCAACATAGCAAGGCAGTAAGAGGGTATCAAGGGTTTTATGGTAAGTAGCCAGGAAAATGTTGACCCTTTCGGAAGCCTCAAACCGTCTGCGCCGTGCGGACCGAGGCTTGCTGGCGTCTTTATATGAGGACTATAATGGCTCCGCCTCCAGGATCAGGGGGCGAGGGCAATGCTTCTGGCTATTGACGTAGGCAATACCAACATCACGCTGGGGGTGTTCGAGGGCGAGAGGCTGAACGCCAGTTGGCGTCTGGCGGCTGACGTCAACAGGCTGGCCGACGAGTATGGCGTTCTGATGGTGAACCTTCTCGATCACGAAGGCATCGCCGCTGAGCAGGTCGATGCTGCTGTGATGGCGAGCGTGGTGCCCGATCTGGATCCCATCTTCGAGTCGGTGTGCCGCCGCTACTTTGGCGTGCGGCCGCTGGTGGTGAGCGCCGGCGTGCGCACAGGCCTGCGCATCTTGTACGATAGCCCCCGTGAGGTAGGGGCGGACCGGGTGGCCGATGCCGTGGCTGCCATCAGGCTCTACTCACCGCCGCTCATTCTGGTGGACCTGGGAACTGCTACTGTGTTCGATGCCATATCCAAGGACGGCGACTATCTGGGTGGAGCCATCGCCCCTGGCCTGGTCATCGCCGCCGAGGCTCTCTTCCAGCGGGCGGCCAGGCTCTATCGAGTGGAGCTAGCGCGGCCCACGAGCGCTATCGGGCGCAACACGGTGGCTGCCGTCCAGTCTGGGGTGATCTTTGGCTACGTGGCCCTGGTAGAGGGCATCGTCGGTCGCTTCAAGGAGGAGTTGGGGGAGGAGGCGAAGGTGGTGGCCACCGGTGGTTGGGCCGAGCTCGTGGCCCAGGAAACAGACGTTATCGATGTGGTGGACACCAAGCTGACCCTGACGGGGTTGCGCTTCATCTACGAGATGAATTGCTGAGATGCTAAAGGACAAGGTTGTCGTTCTAGGGGTGACGGGCAGTATCGCTGCCTTCAGGGCGGCTGATCTGGCCAGCAAGCTGGTGCAGGGCGGCGCTAGCGTGGATGTGGTGATGACGCCGGCGGCCACGGAATTTGTTACGCCCCTGACGTTTCGCTCGATAACTCCAGGCAGCGTTATCGTCGACATGTTCGGCGGAGGGCTTGAGCATGTGGAGCTGGCCCACCGCGCCGATGTGGTGGTGGTGGCGCCAGCCACGGCTACCACCATCGCTCGCCTCGCTCACGGCCTGGCCGAGGACATGGTGAGCCTCACCGTCCTGGCCACCAAGGCGCCGGTGCTGGTCTGCCCGGCCATGGACTCGCAGATGTTCGAGAATCCTGCCACCCAGGCTAACCTGGAGACCCTGCGAAAGAGGGGCATGACCCTCGTCGGCCCGGAAATCGGCCGCTTGGCCTCTGGCCGTATGGGCCTGGGCCGATTGGCGGACGGCGAAACTATTCTGGGGGCCATCCGCTACGTCCTGGGGCGAGGGGGTGACCTGGCCGGCCGTGAGGTGGTGGTCACGGCCGGCGGCACACGGGAGCCCATCGACCCCGTGCGCTATGTGGGCAACTACTCTTCCGGCAAGATGGGCTACGCTATAGCTGAAGCGGCGCGCGACCGCGGCGCAGAGGTGGTGCTGGTGAGTGCCCCCACTGCTTTGGCCACTCCCTACGGGCTGCGGCTAGCGCCGGTGCAGCGGGCGGCCGAGATGCGCGATGCTGTCGTTCAGGAGTGCCGCGACGCCCAGGCGCTGGTGATGGCGGCGGCCGTGGCTGACTATCAGCCGAGCGCCACCGCCGAGCAGAAGATGAAGCGGCGCGCAAAGACCCTGAGCCTGGAGCTGACGCGCACGCCGGACATCCTGGCGGAGGCTGGCAAGGGCTTCGTCAGGGTGGGCTTTGCTGCCGAGAGCGAGGACCTGGTGGCCAATGCCCGTCGGAAGCTGAAGAGCAAGGGGCTCGACCTGATAGTGGCCAACGACATCGCTGGCCCTGAGACCGCCTTTGACGCCGACACCAACCGCGTGGTCATCCTCGACCGGGCAGGCGGGGAAGAGCGCCTGCCGGTCATGACCAAGTACGAGGTGGCCCAGCGCATCCTCGACCGGGTCGTTGAACTTCTGGCCAAGGGCTCCTGAGACGAAGGGCCCCAACCGTTCCTACGTACATACACTGCGGAGGTAGCTGACTATGGCTTATCAAACCCTTTTGTATGAGAAGGCGGGGAGGATCGCCAGGATAGTCCTCAACCGCCCGGAGCGACTCAACGCCATCAGCCTCGGGATGCCGGACGAGCTGGAGCGGGCGGTGGCTGAGGCGAACGCCGACGCCGACGTGCGGGCGATCATCCTGAAGGGGGCGGGACGCGCCTTCTGCGCTGGCTTCGACCTGTCGCCCGGGCTGCTGACGGGGCCGCCGATGGGACAGTGGGACCCTACTGAGGACTACCTGTTGACCACAACCCTGGCCCGGAAGTTCATGAGCCTGTGGTACAGCCGCAAGCCGACCATCGCCCAGGTGCACGGCTGGTGCGTGGCGGGCGGCACGGACATGGTGCTCTGCAGCGATATCATCATCGCCGCCGAGGACGCCCAGATCGGCTATGCGCCGGCCCGCATCTGGGGCTCGCCGCTGACCGCCATGTGGGTGTATCGACTGGGGCCGGAGTGGGCCAAGCGCCATCTCCTGACAGGCGACCCCATAGATGGCAAGACGGCGGAGCGCATCGGTCTGATCTACAAGGCCGTGCCTGCCGACCGCCTGGAGCAGGAGGTGGAGGGCCTGGCCCAGCGGATGGCCAACATCCCGGTGTCTCAGTTGGCGTCGATGAAGCTGCTGGTGAACCAGGCCTACGAGAGCATGGGCCTGCACACGACGCAGATGCTGGGCTGCATCTTCGATGGTTGGATGCGCCACACGCCGGACGGCGTGGCCTGGCGGCGGCTGATCGACGAGAAGGGGATTCGGGCCGCCATCGAGGCCAGGGACGGGCCCTTCGGGGACTACAGCGCGCGGCGGAGGTAGGCGAGCGGCTCAGGGGGTACTGTGCCCGAGGAGATTCTTCGCTTCGCTCAGAATGACGCCACTCGTTTCTGTCGCCCTGAGCGTAGCGAAGGGCCTCACCGCGGGCGGCGCCTCAGCGGGTCATCTTGCGGGTGAAGGTGACCAGGAAGAGGGCGATCATGAACACACCCATGAATGACTCCCCCGCGCCCAGGAAGCGGCCGGCCCAGCCCTGGGGCTCGGGCGCCCAGTGGCCGTAGCCGAGGGCTGGAAAGGACACGGCGCTGTAGTAGAGCGCGTCGAGGAAGCCGCCAGCGACCGTGCCGAACGCCCAGTGGACGAGGGCCAGGCCGAAGACGACGGCGGCTGCCCAGCCGATGACCCGCTCCGGGCGCTCGCCGTACCCGTACAGGAACCGCAAGGCGTACATGGCCAGCACATAGGGGAAGCGCCGCTCCTTCCAGCCTAGCTTGCGGCGGGCCTCCATCTCGCGGTAGTGGAACTCCCCGGCGACGTCGTACATGCCGGTTTCCGTATGGCGTTGCTTCAGGGCTCTGTAGGCGGGAGCCGCCCGGCCAAAGTTGCCGTCGATCTCCTCGCCCAGCACATAGTCTCCCCAGTTGGCCCCCTCCAGATTGGCGTCTCGCAGGTTGGCGTAGGCCAGGCTGGCCCGCCGGAGGTCGGCCCGACGGGCGTCGGCTTGCTGGAGATTGGCCTCAGACAGATCGGCTTCCTCGAGGTTGGCCTCCCTCAGGTCGGCTTCCTGGAGTTTGGCTCCACGGAGGGAGGCTTGGCGGAGGTTGGGCTGAAAGAGGAAGGATCTCTGGAGGTCAGCCTCAAACAGCCTGGCCCCCTCGAGGTTGGGCTGCCACAGTATGGCGCCCTGAAGGTTGGCCCCAGTGAGGTACGCTCCGCGGAGATTGGTCTCCAAGAGGGAGGCTTGGTGGAGGTTGGCCTGAAAGAGGTAGGCTCCCTGCAGGTCGACCTGGAACAGCTGGGCTCGCTCGAGGTGGGCTTCAAAGAGGTAGGCTCGCCGAAGGTTGGCCAGAAGCAGGTTGGTTCCCTCGAGGTTGGCCCCTCGGAAGTCGGCTCCCTCGAACTGGGCCTGCCATAGGTGCATTCCCTGGAGGTTCGCCCGAGAGAGGTAGGCTCCCTGCAGGTCGAGCCCACTCAGGTCGGCTTGCCGCAGGTCCGTGTCGCGCAGGTCCAGGAAGTTGGGCCCGCCGTGCTCCTCTATGAGGCGCAGCACATCGGCGCGGGTGAGGGACTTTTCGGCCTGTGGGGGCTGGGCCTCGGGCTCGTCCATGGCCTGTTCACCGCCTCTCCGCGCGCCGCCGCGCAGAACGCGTCTTGGTTGGCTTCTCCCCCGCCAGGGCCAGCACTAGGTTCACTAGCGTTCGCGTGGGGATGCCGGTGGCGCCCTTGACCCAGGCGCCCTTGTCCTTGTCGACGCTGTCGGTGCCGGCCATGTCCAGGTGGACCCAGGGGGTATCGCCCACGAAGTCGGCCAGGAAGAGGGCGGCGCTGATCGCCCCGCCCTCGCGCTTGCCCACGTTCTTGATGTCGGCCACGTCGCTCTTCAGGTGCTCCTTGTACTCGTCGTAGAGGGGGAACTGCCAGAACTTCTCGCCGGCCGCCTCGCCGGCGACGATGACCTTCTGGCATAGCTCCTGGTTGTTGGTCATGCAGCCCGTGGCCGCCTTGCCGAGGGCGATGACCATCGATCCGGTGAGGGTGGCCACGTCGAGGATGGGCGAGAGGCCCTGCTGTCGGGCGTAGGCGATGGCGTCGGCGAGGATGAGGCGGCCCTCGGCGTCGGTGTTGATGACCTCGATGGTCTTGCCGTCCATCGCCCGCACGACGTCGCCGGGCTTGGTGGCTGCGCCCGAGGGCATGTTCTCGGTCGCGGGCACGACGGCGGTGACGTTGATCCTGGGCTTGAGCTTGCCGATGGCCCACATCGCCGAGATGACGGCTGCGCCGCCGGACATGTCGCCCTTCATCGCCTGCATGCCGGCCGAGGGCTTGATCGAGATGCCGCCGGAGTCGAAGGTGACGCCTTTGCCCAGCAGGCCCAGCGTCGCCTTGCGGCGGCGGTCGCCGCGGTAGCGCAGCACGATCATCTTCGGCGGCTGAGCGCTGCCCTGGGCCACCCCCAGCAGGGCGCCCATGCCCAGCTCTTGCATCTGCTCCCGCTCCAGCACCTCGCACTCCAGGCCGGCCTCCTGGGCGGCGGCCTGGGCCTGCTCGGCCATGATGGCCGGCGTGAGGCAGTTGGCGGGCTCGTTGGCCATGTCGCGGGCGCGATTGGCGGCCTCGGCCAGGATGCGACCGGTGGCTACGCCCCGGCGAAGGCTGGGGGCCTTTGTGCGGTCGGACTCCACCAGCGTCAGAGCATCGATCTCCCGCTCGTCCTCATTCTTCTTCTTGTGTCTGGTGAAGCGGTAGAGGCCCATCGCTGTCCCCTCGGCGATGGCCTGCGCGCACTGCTGGGGATCGAGACCGCCTACGCCCGCGCCATGGACGACGGTGGCCACCGTGCTGGCACCGAGCCGCCGCAGGTGGCGCAGGGCGGTGGCGGTGATGTCGCGCACCTTGTCCAGCTTGAACTCTTGTTGCTTGCCCAGGCCTACCACCAGCACGCGCGGGGAGGGCAGGCGGCCAAGCGTGTGGATGAGGGTGAGTTCGTTGAACTTGCCCTTGATCTCCCCTTCCTTGATAAGCTGGCTGA
>CAZSHQ010000029.1:0-10181 GCA_964606995.1 uncultured Dehalococcoidia bacterium
CGCCTCCAGGGGTCTCCTCTTCTGCCATCGCGGTCATCTCCTTCCCGCTTGTGTAAGTCCCCAACCAGCACCCACCCGGCTGCCGTCAAGCAGGTGCGCGGGGAGTATAGCAAAGGCGTAGGCAGGCGGTCAACACTTGACACGCTTTCCAGGCCGATGCTAAAGTGGAATAGGAATTAGCACTCTCAAGCTTAGAGTGCTAATTTCCCCTTTGGGAGTACTCGATATGCTGACCGATAGAAGGGCGCGCATTCTCGAGGTCGTCGTTAGGGAGTACGTTGACAGCGCCACCCCCGTCGGTTCGGGGACCATAGTGCGCAAGTACGGCCTCAAGGCTTCGCCGGCCACTATCCGCAGCGAGATGGTGTGCCTGGAGGAGGAGGGCTATCTCACCCAGCCTCACACCTCGGCCGGCCGAATCCCCTCCGATAGGGGTTATCGCCACTATGTAGAGAGCCTGATGGAGGAGGAAGAGCTGTCGGAGGAGAGCAAGCGCACCATCCGCCACCAGTTCTATCAGGTGGGGCCAGCTCTCGAGGCCTGGGCCGAGCTGGCGGCGGCCATTCTCGCTCGCTCAGTGGAGAACCTGGCCCTGGTCACCGCTCCTCACCCTGCCCGCGCTCGCCTGCGCCGCCTGGAGCTGGTGAAGACCGGCGATGTCCTGGCCCTCCTTATCGTTGTGTTTCAGGAGGGGCATCCTCGTGAGGAGACCCTCGCCCTGGATCGAAGCATCTCCCAGGACGAGTTGACCCGAACGGCCCAAAGGCTCAGCCGGCTGTTTGCCGGCCTATCGGCAGGACAGATGCAGCAGCAAACGGTGGAGCTATCCCCCTTCGAAGATGAGGTCACCCAGGCTATCATTCGCGTCCTGCAGGTAGAGGACGAGTCCAGCTACGAGCCCGCCTACCTGGACGGCCTGCGCAACGTCCTGCGCCAGCCCGAATTCTCCCAGCCGCAGACGATGCTCGATTTCCTGGATGTCCTGGACGAGCGCAGCCTGCCCAGGCTTATCCCCTTCCACTGGGTGGTTCCTGGCCACGTCACCATTATCATCGGCGCTGAGAACCCTGAGGACACCATGCGTCACTGCAGCCTGGTAGTCGCTCGCTACGGTCAGCCGGGCGGCATGACGGGCGCCCTGGGGGTACTGGGACCAACTCGCCTGCCCTATCCGCGGGCCACCTCCATGGTGCGCTACATGGGCTCCCTCCTGGGCGAGCTGGTGGGTCTATACTACGCTTAGGAGGCTTTTGGCAGACAAAATGGCTGACGAGCAAGAGAGAGAGAGCGGCGAGCAGGGCGCCCCGGGCGGCGACCCGTCGGAGGCAGAGGCCCCGGCCGAGCCGGAGACCCTGGAAGCTGCCAGGAACCTGTTGCAGGAGGAGAAGGAGAAGGCCCAGCGCCTGCTAGCCAACTGGCAGCGCGCCGAGGCCGATTTCGTTAACTACAAGCGCCGCGTGAAGCAGGAGCGCGACGAAGCGAAGCGCTTGGCCAACGTTGCTCTGATCATCAACATCCTGCCCGTCCTCGATGACCTGGAGCGGGCGCTGTCCAGCCTGAACATCCAACTGGTCGGCCTCACCTGGTTCGATGGCATCCGCCTTATCTACCGCAAGCTCCAGCTCGTGCTGGAGAGCGCCGGCGTGAGCCTGATCGAGGCCGAGGGCCAGCCCTTCGACCCCCGCTTCCACGAGGCCGTGATGTACGGCGAGGGCGAGGAGGGCAAGGTGGTGGCCGAGGTGCAGCGCGGCTACAAGCTGGGCGACCGCGTCCTGCGCCCGGCCATGGTGGTGGTGGGCAAGGGCAAAGAACAGAAGGAAGAGAAGCCCACGGAAGGGGAAGAAGGAGAGTCGTAGCTGCAGGGCTTCAGCCCTGCCCCGGCCAGCCCGGCAGACCTAAAGGTCTGCAGCTACGAGCGTCAGGGATGAGGATAGGAAAGAGCGGAGGCATGAGCTATGCCTAAGGTAATTGGAATCGACTTGGGAACGACCAACAGTTGCGTGGCCGTCATGGAGGGCGGCGAGCCGGTTGTCATCCCCAACGCCGAGGGAGGCCGCACCACGCCCTCGGTCGTCGCCATGAGCAAGAACGGCGAGCGCCTCACCGGCCAGGTGGCCAAGCGCCAGGCCATCACCAACCCCGATAACACCGTCTTCAGCATCAAGCGCCTCATGGGCCGCCGCTTCGAGGACGCCGAGGTCCAGCGGGACGTTAAGATCCTGCCCTACAAGCTCGACGCCGCCGATAACGGCGATGCCCGCGTCTGGATGGGCGACCGCTCCTACTCCCCCGCCGAGGTCTCCGCCATGGTCCTCCAGAAGCTGAAGACCGACGCCGAGGCCTATCTGGGCGAGAGCGTCAGCGAGGCTGTGATCACCGTCCCCGCTTACTTCAACGACAGCCAGCGCCAGGCCACCAAGGCCGCCGGCGAGATCGCTGGCCTCAAGGTCCTGCGCATCATCAACGAGCCTACCGCGGCCTCCCTCGCCTATGGGATGGACAAGAAGGAGGAGAAGGTCATCGCCGTCTACGACCTGGGCGGCGGCACCTTCGACATCTCTATCCTGGAGATCGGCGAGGGCACCTTCCAGGTCAAGTCCACCAACGGCGACACCCACCTCGGCGGCGATGACTTCGACCAGCGCATCATCGAGTGGCTGTGCGACGAGTTCAAGCGCGACCAGGGCATCGACCTCAAGCGGGACCGCATGGCTCTCCAGCGCCTCAAGGAGGCCGCCGAGAAGGCCAAGGTCGAGCTGTCCACCGTCATGCAGTCCGAGATCAACCTGCCCTTCGTCACCGCCGACGCCAGCGGCCCCAAGCACATGAACATCGTCCTCACTCGCGCCAAGCTCGAGCAACTTGTCGGCGACCTGGTCGAGCAGACCGTCGGGCCCTGCCGCCAGGCCCTGGAGGACGCCGGTGTCACTGCCGCCCAGGTAGGCGAGGTTATCCTGGTCGGCGGCCAGACCCGCATGCCCCTCGTGCAGGAGACGGTGAAGAAGTTCTTCGGCCGTGAGACGCACAAGGGCGTCAACCCCGACGAGGTGGTCGCCATTGGCGCCGCCATCCAGGCCGGCGTGCTCAAGGGCGAGGTGCGCGACGTCCTTCTCCTGGACGTGACGCCCCTCACTCTGGGCATCGAGACCCTGGGCGGCGTTGCCACTCCCGTTATCCCCCGCAACACCACCATCCCCACCGCCAAGAGCCAGATCTTCACCACCGCCGCCGACAACCAGCCCAGCGTCGAGGTCCATGTATTCCAGGGCGACCGGGCCATGGCCGCCGACAACAAGTCGTTGGGCCGCTTCCTTCTCGACGGCCTCCTGCCGGCGCCTCGAGGCATGCCCCAGGTCGAGGTGAGCTTCGACATCGACGCCAACGGCATCCTCAACGTCAGCGCCCGCGACAAGGGCACCGGCCGCGAGCAGAAGATCACCATCGTCGCTGGCTCTGGCCTCTCCAAGGAAGACATCGAGAAGATGAAGCAGGAGGCGGAGACCTACGCCGACGAGGACCGCCGCCGCCGCGAGGAGATCGAGCTGCGGAACCAGGCCGACAGCATGGCCTACCAGGCCGACAAGACCCTGCGCGAGCTCGGCGACAAGGTCCCGCCCGAAATGCACACTGAGGTCGAGGCCAAGGTGAAGGAGCTGCGCGACGCGCTCCAGGGCACCGACGCCGAGGCCGTCCGCGGCGCCCTAGCTGGCCTATCGGAGGCTATGCAGAAGATGGGTGCCCACGTTTACGGCCAGGCAGGCGCTCCGCCGCCGGAGGGCGGCCCGCCGCCCGGCCCCGAGGGCGAGGGCCCCGCCGACGAAGGCACCGTCGAGGGCGAGTTCCGGGAGGTGTAGGGCCGGTCACACGGAGGGCCGAGGCGGATGCGTCGGCCCTTTTGTTTGGAGCATTCGCCAGCCCGCTACCCGCGCGAACATCGTTTCGGTTATAATAGGGGAGACGCGGGCACGTTGGGCTGTAGTAGAATAATTCCCGTTGCTCGCCGTTCTCAGCATGGAGAACCTTGTCGAGTGACCCTTGCGTCCACAACCTGACCCCTCCTTTAGCATAGGGAGCGCTGTCGATGCCAAGAAGTCCGCAGACTATTCCCGCGAAAAGCGAAGTCCTTATATGGGCGCGTGAAGCGAGCGGCTATACCAGAGGCGAAGCAGCTAGGCTACTTGGTCTGAGAGACCCCGAACTCGCCGCGATCGAGAGTGGCGAGATACTGGTAACCAGCGCGGTTTTCCAAAGGATGATCACAGCCTATCGTCAAGTAGAGTCCGTCTTGCTCCTTCCCTACCCCCCTGCAACTGACCCCTTGCCAGCGGACTACCGGACGACTGGCACTGCGCCGGCAACTCTAAGACCACAGACGTTGCTCGTGATCCGGGAGGCGCGGCGAATTCAGCACTACGTCAGTGACCTGGTGGCCGAAGACAGGGAGCTGCTTCTACGCGCCGAGCTTCCCCTTGCCTCCTTCTCCGACAGTCCTGAGGGCCTAGCTGCTAGGGAACGGGCGAGATTGGGCGTGACGATCGACATGCAGCAAAGATGGAGCCCAGGTGCCGAAGCATTCGATCAATGGAGGGCGTGCGTCCAGGACTGTGGCATTCTCGTGCTTCTAAAGAAGATACCCTGGGAGGACTGTCGCGGGCTTTCCCTCTGGGATGAACAGTTGGTTCCCGTCATCGTCGTCAATTCTGAAGACGCAGACAACGCCCGCATCTTCACACTGTTTCACGAGTACGCCCATCTCATGCTGCGCGAGTCCGGTGTTTGCATAACGGAGCCCGTCCTAACCCATCGACGGCAGGTCGAGCTCTGGTGCAACAGCTTTGCCGCCAATCTTTTGGTGCCCTCTGACGAATTGCGGCGTTCAGTTGAAACGTGCTTTCCGGACATTCGCCCGGCAGATTGGACTATCAAACACGTCCAGCGGTTGGCGGTCACCTTTCGTGTCAGCAGGTACGTGATGGCCAGGCGCCTGAAGGAACTGAGCATTAGCGACTTTTACGACAAGCACATCTCTGAACTGCGGCGGTTCGACAAGAAGCCTAAGCGAGAGGGCACCGAGCCTCCACGCGTCAGGCCGGAGATACAGAGGCTATCCGAAGTCGGCACCGGCGTGGGAGCTGTACTCTTGGATGCATGGAAGGGCGGCCTGATCGACGCGGGCGAAGCGGCTGACATTCTCAACCTCCGCACAGACGACCTGCAGCCGTTCCAAGAGCGTGCCGAGATGAAGCGACGCCGCCGAAGTGCATGACTCAGGCACGGCTTTGGTCGGCATTCTTGTTGGATACGTCGTGTCCAATGCGGCTCGACGGGCGCGATCGGCCTCCACCTAGTCCACCCGCATACTCTGACCAAGAACGCCAGCAAGTCTGGGAAGGTCTTATAGCCCTCGCCCAAGAAGGAAGGCTCAAGCTAATCAAGCAAGTCAAGGGAGAGCTGGAACGCCGGCATCCCGCCGCGCTTCGGCGTTTGAAAGCCATCAAAGGCACGAAGATGCCGCGTGTGAACAACGAACTCCGGTTGCGGTATCAGTGGCTGCTTGCGCAATACCCAAAGCTCATCCCGGATGATCCCCGCTTCGACCCAGCCGATCCTTGGCTCGTGGTTTCGGCGCAACAGTATGGGTTCACCATCGTGACGGAGGAACTGCCTACAAGCGCCAAAAGAACTAGGCCCAGGCGTGGCCCTCCTATTCCCGATCTCTGTGACGAGCTAGGAATCCCCTGGACCAGCCTCCGTGCTCTGGCGGGAGCCGAAGGATGGATCCAATGAACCACCTGTAGTGCTGCAATAGGTGCGCCTTCTTCCTCCCCTTGCCCCTTGCCAGCTCCAATCTGCTACAATAGATTGGTTACCCATGGCTACCACCAAGCGCGACTACTACGATGTTCTCGGCGTTCCCCGCAACGCCAGCGCGGAAGAGATCAAGAAGGCCTTCCGCCGCCTCGCTATGCAGTACCACCCCGACCGCAATAAGCAGGCGGGCGCCGAGGAGCGCTTCAAGGAGATAAACGAGGCCTATGAGGTCCTCTCCGACGCTGAGCGGCGCCTGTCCTACGACCGCTTCGGCCACGACGGCCTCCGCGGCTTCGACCTCGGCCGCCCCTTCGATGGCTTCGACATGGGCGGCTTCGGCGACATCTTCGACGCCTTCTTCGGCGGCACAGGCACCCGCGCCCGCCGACAGGCCCGCCGCGGCAACGACCATCGCTCTCGCCTCACCATTGCCTTCGGGGAGGCGGCCTTCGGCTGCCAGAAGCAGATCGAGGTCACCCGCAGCGAGCTATGCCCTCGCTGCGGTGGCCAGGGCAACGAGCCCGGCAGCCAGCTAGCACGCTGTCCCGCCTGCGATGGCACAGGCGAGGTCAGGCGTGTCCAGCGCAGCCTCTTTGGCCAGTTTGTCAACGTCGCCGTCTGCCAGCAGTGTGGCGGCGAAGGGCGCATCATCACCGAGCCCTGCCGCGACTGTCGCGGCAGCGGCCGCCAGCGCCACCGCCGTCGCCTCGAGGTCAAGATTCCCGCCGGCGTCGACGATGGCTCCCAGATGCGTCTCCGCGCCGAAGGCGACGCCGGCCTGAACGGCGGCCCGCCGGGCAATCTCTACGTGGACATCCATGTGGAGCCCCATGAGCTCTTCCAGCGCGAGAACAGCGATATCATCCTCGACCTGGGCATCAACATCGCTCAGGCCGCCCTCGGTGTGCAGCTCAAGGTTCCCACCCTCGATGGGCCCCACAACCTCAAGATCCCGCCCGGCAGCCAGAGCGGCCGCGTCTTCGTCCTCAAGGGCAAAGGCATCCCCTACCTCCGCGGTCAGGGGCGCGGCGACGAGCTTGTGCGAGTGCGCGTCATTGTCCCCACCAACCTCACCCCTGAGCAAAAGCGGATGCTAAAGGATTTGGGCGATACCCTGAGCGCGTCCGAAGACTCCCAGGATGACAAAGGCCTCCTGGGCAAGATCAAGGATGCCCTGCCGTAGGATGTTCTATCACCGAGTTGCAGCGAGCCCCGGGCGTAGTATGCCATCTGGAGTGAGACCCTTCGCTACGCTCAGGGTGACAGCATGGCCTAGCGTCATTCTGAGCGGAGCGAAGAATCTCAGCGGCGATGTGGGCAAAATGGCAAGATCCTGCCCTGAGCAAAGCGAGGGGATGCGTCGCCACATCTTGGAGACAGTACGGGGCTAGGACTTCCTCCCAGGGTCGGAAGGCGCCTCTGAACAAGGACATTCGCTCGTAGCCGTTGCGTCATGCCCTCGAGAAAGCAATCGCCCGCCCGCTGGCTTGAGCTGAGCGTCGAAGTAGCTCCCGACGCTGAGGAGGCCGTGGCCGACGTGCTTCGGTGCCATGCCCATAGCGGCGTCAGTATCGAGCCAGGCGAGGCGTTGGTGGTAGTCAAGGGCTATCTGCCTGCCGATGGCGACCTCGCCCGTCGGCGGCGGGCCCTGCGCCGGCAGCTGGCTACCCTCGCCTTGCCCTCGCCGGTGCGTAGCCGCTGGCTCAGCGAAGAAGACTGGGCCCACACCTGGAAGGAGTTCTTCCCCGTTCTGCGGGTGAGCCCCCGCTTGGTAGTCTGCCCGACATGGCGCTCGTACCGCCCGCGGGAGAGCGAGGCGGTCATCCGTCTCGACCCTGGCATGGCCTTCGGCACCGGCCAGCACCCCACGACGCTGATGTGTCTGAGGGCCCTCGAGGAGCTTCTGCGGCCCGGGATGGACATCCTCGACCTGGGCACTGGCTCTGGCATCCTCGCCCTGGCCGCCGCCAGGTTGGGGGCGACCTCTGTCCTCGCCCTCGATATCGACCCCCAGGCGGCGGCGGCGGCGCGAGAGAATGTCCGCCTGAATGGCCTGGAGGCGGTAGTGCAGGTCGAGGAGGGCAGCCTGGACGAGCCGCTCAGGGCCGCCTTCGACCTGGCGATGGCCAACATCAGCGCGGCGGTCATCGTGGAGATGGCTCCGGCCCTGGCAGACGTGTTACGGCCGGCTGGCGTGCTCATCGTTGCTGGCTTCAGCGCTGAGTCAGCGGAGCGAGTATCCAGCGCCCTGGCTCGCACCGGCCTCGTAGTGGAGCGAGCGCTCGCGGACGGCGACTGGCGTGCCCTTGTCGCTCGCAAGCTCTAGCCCCATGCGGCGATTCTTTGTTCCGCGGCAAGCGATAGTCGGCCAGGGGGCCCGCCTGGAGTGCTGGCGGCGTGTCATCGTCGAGGCGGCCGAGCAGAGCCGCCGCCCTCGTCCTCTACCAGCTCAGGCAGCTCAAGCAGAGCCCTACGGCCCTATCTCCGCTTGCGTCCAGGGCAGAGGGTCTACCCGCACCCCGTGCACTATTATCTCCCAGTGCAGGTGAGGCGCCGTGGCCAGGCCGGTTCCTCCCACAGCACCGATGACCTCGCCCTGAGCCACCTCCTGTCCCTCCACGACCAGGACCTGTGACAGGTGGTGATAGCCGCTGAAGACGCCGGCCCCGTGGTCGACGATCACACTGCCGCCCCGCAGGTGCAGCTCGCCGGCGAAGGCTACCCGGCCACTATTGGCTGCCACCACTGGCGCGTCCTGCCCGGCCAGGATGTCAAGGCCTGTGTGGTGGCTGAATGGCCCGCCGTTGAAGCTGCGACTTATGCCGAAGGTGTCCCCTAGCGGGCCGGCAGCGGGCAGGACGAATAGCCCCGACCACAGGCGCTCGGGCGTGACGATGGCGTAGATGGAGGCCAGGAGCTGGCGTTCCTCCTCGATCGCGGTGGGGTCAGTCAGGAGTTGTGACTGCTCGGGCTCCAGTTGAATCAGTTCTTCGGGGAAGGCAGCCTCCACCACCGTCAGCACCACGATGGGCAGGTTCAGCAGTCCGTCTTCGATCACCTGAACCTGGTGTTGGCCGGCCACGAAGTCGGCGGCGACCCCTATCACCGCCCACCAGATATCCCCCGTCCAGAGCATTGGGTAGTGGAGGCCGGCGAACGTTGTGGCGGCGCTGCTAGCAGGTTCGATGTTCCGCAGGCTAACCGTGAATACCTCTCCCTGCTTAACGCTGGCCGGAGAGAGCTCCACCCTGGCCGAATCGGCGGCTGCTGGGGGCTCAGGCGTCGGCGAGGGAGGCGGTTGGGTTGGGGGTGAAGGCGTGGGGGCTGACGTTGGCGTAGGGCTGGCCGAGGGTGATGGGGAAGTGGTGGTGGTGGCAGGGACGGCCGTGGCTGTGAGCAAGGGCTCGGTCTGCATACCTGCCGGCTCGCTCTCGCTGTTCTGGCAGGCCACGAGCGCGAGAGCGATCGCCAGGGCGGCAAGGGCTAGTATTCCCCTTGAGCGAACCATGTCGGGGCGATCTTACCGCAGGAGTATCTTAGGTGCATCCCGCATCATCGCTCCCCTTGGTGGCCTGGAATGGCCCTGGTATAATCGGTAAGCAGGCGGCCTCTGGGCTGGGCTTGGTATAGCCTCCTGATGATTGGGGGACGGAATGAAATCTTGCATCATCGAGACCGCTCTGGGCTGGCTGGGCCTTGTGCTATCCCCCTCCGGCCTGCGAGCGGTCACCTTGCCCCGCCGCGATAGAGAGGCGGTCCTCAGGGAGGTTCTCGCCCTGGGCGCCCGCGAGGAGGTCCGCGACGGTGAGTTCGGCGACCTGCCCGAGCGCTTGCGCCGCTACGCTCGCGGCGAGCCTGTCCCCTTCCCCGATGCTTTGGACTTCTCCGCTGCTACTCCCTTCCAGCGAGCGGTCTGGCAGGCGGCCCAGGAGATCCCCTACGGCCAGAAGCGTAGCTACGGCTGGCTGGCAACTAAGGCGGGCAAGCCGCGCGCGGCGCGCGCGGTGGGCCAGGCGATGGCGGCCAACCCCTGGCCCATTATTGTTCCCTGCCATCGAGTGGTATCATCTAGCGGGCGTTTGGGTGGCTACGGCGGCGGCTTGGATGTGAAGGAGCGACTGCTGCTCCTGGAAGGAGCTATCGATGCTTAAGAGATGGGTTCTTTTCTTTTTGCTGTTCGCCTCCCTTGCGGCTCTCGTCGCTGGTTGCGGGGAAGAAGAGGAGGAAGGCACACGAGCGGCCACAGCAACTCCTACCGCCACTGTGGCGGCCACGCCCGCTGCTACGCCCACCCCCTCCGAGGCAGCCTTCACCCACGGCGTGGCCAGCGGTGACGTCACCGACACCAGCGTCATCCTCTGGACAAGGGT
>CAZSHQ010000030.1:0-10141 GCA_964606995.1 uncultured Dehalococcoidia bacterium
TACCAGATGCCCCTATCGGAGATGCTGCTGGACTTCTACGACCAGCTCAAGGCCCACAGCCAGGGCTACGCCAGCATGGACTACACCTTCTCCCACCACGCGCCGGCGAAGATGGTGAAGCTGGACATCCTGGTGAACCAGCAGCCGGTGGATGCCCTGTCGGCCATCGTCCACGCCGATAGGGCCCAGCGCCAGGGGCGGCAGCTCGTGGAGAAGCTGCGCAGCCTGATCCCCCGCCAGCTCTTCGAGGTGCCCATCCAGGCGGCGATCGGCGGGCGGGTCATCGCCCGCGAGACGATCAAGCCGATCCGCAAGAACGTGCTGGCCAAGTGCTACGGCGGCGACGTGACCCGCAAGATGAAGCTGCTGGAGAAGCAGAAGGCGGGCAAGAAGCGGATGAAGCGGGTGGGCAACGTGGACATCCCCCAGGAAGCGTTCATGGCGCTGTTGCGGTTGGGGAAGTAGAGGTCTTATTGGGCCAGTTAGCCCGCGGGGCTCAGGTTGTCTTCTAGTCCTCCTCCGCGAACGAGATTATGTCGCCGAAGTACTCGTACTTGCCCTTGCCGTCCACCACCGTAGCCCTCAGCATCTTCATGGCTTCGAAGGACAAGTGGTCTGTGGGGCTGAGAGTCATGGTGATACCCGGCAAGGTGAAATCGGGCTGGTAGTCCTTAAAGTCATGGATGGCGTCCATCAGGCCCTCTCGCGTCAGGTTGTCACAGGTCGCGCGCAGGGCCTTGACGGTGAATAACGCCGCTCCTTGGCCGATTAGGGTGAATGTACCGGGGACAAAGTCACCGTACTCGTCCATGATTCGGTAGTGCTCGGCTATCGCCGGGTCATCGGTCCAGTCCGTCAGCTTCATGGCCTGGAGGGTGATGACTCCTTCCATGGCCTCGGGCGAGGCATACATGAACATGATAGGATCCGAATTGACGTAGCCGATAAAGAACTGGACATCCCAGCCCATCTGGTAGGCCGCCTTGACAGCCTGAGCACAGTGGCCTGGGATGCCGCCGACGTGCACCACTTCTACGCCAGCATTCTTCATGTTAGTGACCTGAGAGCGGATGTCGACGGCGGTGGTCTCATAGCTCTGCTCGGACACCAGCTCGTTCTTATCGGGGTCGAGGCCGTTCTTCAGGCCGGCCAGCTCGTCGTTGCCGTAGTCGTCGTTCTGGTAGAGGATGCCTACCTTCTTGCCGGGCATATTCTCCGAGATGTACTTGCCGACGATCGTCCCCTCGACATAGTAGTCGGGCAGGATGGCAACCGACCAGGGGTGCGCCTCGGGGTCAGCAGCCCACTTGTGGGCCCCGGTCATGATCCACAGGTCGGGTATTCCCTCCTCGTTGAGGTACTCCCAGACGGCTGAGTGGGCCGCCGTCCCCAAGTTAGCGACCATGGCGAATACCTCGTCATCCTGCACCAGCTTGCGGACGGCCTCAACGGCGTGGGCCGGGTCGTACTGATCATCCTCTATCTTGAGCACGATCTGGCGGCCGCAGACGCCCCCTTCCTCCGCATTGACATAGTTGAAGTAGGCTTTGACGCCAGCGATGACGGGAGCGTACGCCGCCCCATAGGTGCCGCTAAGGGCGAAGTGGCTGCCCAGGATTATCTCTGTGTCGGTGATGCCGGGGTCCGGCGTCACCTCTGTTGGGGTCTCGGCCGGAGTGCCGGTCACGGTAGCGGCAGGTGTGCCGGTGGGGGTTTCCTCCTCTTCCTCCTCCTCGCAGGCCACTGCCAGTACCAGCAACAGCCCTGCTAGGGTGAGGAAGATCAGCCAGAATTTGCC
Organism: uncultured Dehalococcoidia bacterium; assembly: GCA_964606995.1. Lineage (GTDB taxonomy): Bacteria > Chloroflexota > Dehalococcoidia > SM23-28-2 > SM23-28-2 > SM23-28-2. Next base: position 1,799 of record CAZSHQ010000030.1, read on the forward strand.
TAGCTTCCACATAGCTACATCGGCCTCCTTCCTTGGATTGTCACACCTGCCCTCCCCGTCTCAGGAAGATACCCTAGTCTACCAGAAATAGCCTTGCGCTAGGGGCTGCTGGTGACCGTTGGTGACCCGATTCATCGGGAGCGTTTGGACGGCAAGGCAGTCGCTTCGCTGGAAGGGGGCTTGCCTCAGCCGAGGCGGAATCAGCGCGCGATGATGTCCTCGGCGCCGTCCACGCCGATGATGTTCCCCGTCATCCAGGCCGCCCGCTCGTCACAGAGGGCGACGATGGCGCGGGCCACGTCCTCGGTGGTCGTGATGCGACCGCTGGGGTGGCGCGAGGCGGCCACCGCCAGCATCTGCTCGTGGCCGGGGATCTTGCGCAGGGCGGGGGTCTCGGTGATGCCCGCTCGGATGGCGTTGACGGCGATACCCCTGGCGGCCAGCTCCACCGCCAGGTGGCGGACGTGGTAGTCCAGGGCGGCCTTGGCGCAACCCACCGGGCCGTACTCCGGCCAGACACGAGTCGAGCCGGAGCTGGTCATGGCGAAAACCCTGCTCCCCCGCGCCAGAAGCTGGCGATAGACCATGTCCTGCAGCCAGTACACCAGACTGTGAGCCATCACGTTCAGGGTCATCTCGATCTGGGCCTGGCTGACCGCCTCCTTGGGGTTGTCGGGCACGTATGACCTGAGGGTGCCGAAGGCCAGGGAGTGGAGCATCACCCACACGTAGGACGGCTCTCTCTCCGCCTTCAGCCGCTCCTCCACGGCATCCAGGATCTGGGCTCGCTTCCTGGCGTCGGCGGCGTTCATGTTGAAGAAGATGGCCTCCCGGTCCACCTCCTGAATCTGAGCCACCACCCGCTGTGCGTTGGGCAGGGTGGCCCGCAGATCGAGGTGGACGCCGAAGATGTGCATGCCGTTTCTGGCCAGCTCCAGGGCGGTAGCCGCACCCATGCCGCTGGAGGCGCCCAGGATGAGCGCCCATCGGTCTTGCAGGCTGTTCTGGTCAGTCACCGCTCTCCTCTGTGGCCAGCAGGTCGCGCAGGTAGCGACGCAGCTCCGGTCCCAGGTCGGGCCTGGCCAGGGCCATCGATAGCGAAGCCTTGAGGAGACCGAGAGGCCGCCCCACGTCGAACCTCTCCCCCTCGTAGCGGCAGGCGAAGACCGGCTCCTCGCCTATCAGCAGGCCAATGCCATCGGTGAGCTGGATCTCCCCGCCCGCGCCTTTGCCTGTGCGCTCCAGGGCGGGAAAGATGGCCGGCGTCAGCACATAGCGACCGACGGTGGCCAGATCGGACGGGGCCTCGGCCGCCGGCGGCTTCTCCACGATGCCCAGCACCTGGTAGACCCTCTCCTCCAACGGCTTGGACTCGATGATGCCGTAGTGGAACAGCTCCTCGCGGGGCAGGCGCTGCACTGCCAGGACGCTGCCGCCATGCCGATAGAAGACGTCCATCAGTTGCTGGATGGCCGGCACCTCGCTCTCGATGATGTCGTCGGGGAAAAAGAGGGCGAAGGGCTCGTCGCCCACCAGCGAGCGCGCCATGAGCACGGCGTGACCGATGCCCAGGCGCTCCTTCTGGCGCACGCAAACGATCTCCGCCATTTCGGCCAGCCGACGCATCTCGCCCGCCTGCTGCCCACTGCCTTTCTGCTCCAGCCACCGCTCCAGCTCGACGTCGCGGTCGAAGTGATCCTCCACCGCTCGCTTGACGCCGGCGGTCACCATGATGATTTGCTCCAGCCCGGCCCTGACCGCCTCCTCAACCACGTGCTGGATGGCCGGCCTGTCCACCAGGGGCAGCATCTCCTTGGGGATGGCCTTGGTGGCGGGGAGGAAGCGAGTGCCATAACCGGCGGCCAGGATCACCGCCTTGCGAACGTGCATGAGAATTGGCCTTTCTCTGGACTTGGCTCATTCTACAATAGGGCCGACGGCCCTTCAAGCGGTTGTCCACGCGTGGAAAACCACCTTGACACAAGCACAGCGTTTATGTAGCATTGAGCCTCGGCCGTGCTAGACGGGGAGCTAGCGGTGCCCTGAACCCGCAATCCGCTATAGCGGGGTCGAATTCCTGCTCGAGGTCTTGGCACCGCGGGGACTGCCCTCGATAAGTAGCGTTGATAACCTGGCCCTGCGCAGCGAAACGCTGCAAACCCCGTCAGGTCCGGAAGGAAGCAGCGGTAAGTAGTGAGTTTCGGGTGCCGCAGGTCAACCTGGTTGGAGCTGGCTGTCGGGAGCAAGCCTACGGGCGAGATCGACAGCAGGTGCACGGCCGCTCTACCCAGGGCACCGGGCAGGCCCAGTCATAACGAGGAATATATTGACCGGAGAGCCATTCCGGGCGCGTCTCTATCTTAAGGATGCGCTCCCAGGAAGACTTGAAAGCGTCAAACCCTCGCCAGCCCTCCTCGTGAACCCGCGCCGCATCCTTCACCTCTTCCTCGTCCTCCTCGTGGCGGGCGGCGTGGCACTCTTGTTTCTTCTGGGACCCGCAGGTGGGGGAGGGCAGTCCGCCACTCCTGAGCTCGCCATCGGCCAGGGGCCTGAGCTAGACGGCATCAGCAGGGATAGCGACGACGAGATCATCACCATCGCCGCTGTGGACATCGAACCCATGCCAGAGGCAGTGCCCATCGACAGCGATGACGAGATCATCACCATCGCCGCCGTGGGCATCGAACCCATGTCGGAGGCAGCGCCCATCGACAGCGATGATGAGATCATCACCACCGCCGCTGCGAGCATCGAAGCCACGGCCCAGGCAGTGCCCGTCGTCCTGCACGAAGATGGGCTGAGCATGAGCACGGTCTCCGCTGCCTATACGGTCGACGAAGTGCTGACCGAGAAGGGCATCGCCGTCGGCCCCGGCGACTACCTGTTTCCTTCGGCCGGAAGCCTCGTGACCGCTGGGACCCACATCTACATCTATCACGCCAGGGAGCTCTTCCTAGCGGTGGGTGGCGATACCACGACGATCCATAGCCGCAAGGCCACCGTGGCCGAGGTCCTGGACGAAGCCGAGGTTTCGCTGGACGCCCTCGACCGGGTGGGGCCTCCTCTGGATGCCCCCGTGGAGGACGGCCTGACCATCCGCGTGGTTCGAGTGCGGGAGGAGTGGGAGACGGTGGAAGAGGCCATCTCCTGCCCGGTGGTCTACCAGGATGACCCCACCATGGACATGGGGCGATACCTGGTCCTGGACTGGGGCGCCGACGGCCTGATCCACCGCGAGTACCGGGCGGTGTATGAGGACGGCCAGGAGATCGAGCGAGAACTGTTGAGCGAGTGGGAGCAGCCGCCCCGCGACCAGCTCATCGCCCAGGGGACAAAGCCGGTGAACTTCGTGGAGGCGCCGCAGGGACCTCTGCGCTACAGCCACTCGCTGGAGATGTACGCTACCTGGTACAGGCCCGCAAGTTGCGGCCGCTCGCCCGACAGCCCCTGGTACGGCATCGCCGCCACCGGCGTGCAGGTCCAGCGCGGCATCGTGGCCGTAGACCCGTACGTCATCCCTTTGGGCACCCGCGTGTACGTCCCCGGCTACGGCCAGGCAATAGCCGCCGACACCGGCTCGGCCGTGATCGGCAATATTATCGACCTGGGCTTCGCCGACCACGAGGTCCCCGACTGGCGCAGCGGCTGGGTGACGGTCTACATCCTGGAGTAGGCCGCAACCCTACCTCGCTGGGCCCGAGTGCGCTGCGGCTAGCCCGGTGCCGCCACGAATCGCACGATGGCGTTGGCCAGCACGAAGACAGCCGGGATCGCGATGAGGAGCCAGCCTTTCATGTCGCGTCTAGCTACCCGGTGACCTATTCGAGCGCCTCCTTCATCCGCTGGTCGAGCTTCCGAACCATCGCTTCGAGCTCCTGGATTGGGGACGGCCCTTGGATGGCTGACACGATCACCATTCCGTTCCCTCTTCCTCTTCTAATGGCAACGACCTGGGCCACCGCGGTCACTCCCACGGCTGACTCTGAAGTGCTCACCTTTCCAGTCAGTTGAAACGCCGTGCTATCGTCGCCCACCTGAGCGAATGACATCGGTGCCAACTCCACGTCTTCCCAGTTGCTATCCTTCCTGAAATCTTCAACAAATCTTGCCTTCTCTTCGGGGTCAGAGAGACGTTCTTTTGCCTTTTCCATGGCTTCGCTCGCACCCTTGGAGTCCTCGAACAGGGTTGGACGGACCGCTATGTAAATAGTACCTCCAGTCGCGAGAGTAGCGAGCGAGACCTCCGTCGAGTACGTTGCTTCATAACCCAGCAGCCGACCCCAGCGAGTGTAGTCAGCCAGCCCCTGTTCCTCGCCATCCAGATAATCCCTAGCCGCTTCCTCATTCGTCGTGAACTTCTCTTCTTGCAGTGTGAACCCGGAAGGCAAGTCCTCCAAATTCAGAGACATGGATCTGAGCAGCGCTTCCAGTTCGGCGCGAGTCTCTGCCGGCAGGGTCGGGCTAGCAGCCGGCCACGTTGGTGACGCCTCTTCAGTGGCGGATGGTGACGCCGCAGGAGAGCCCGAGGGAGTCGGCTCCCCCTCGCCACCGCAGGCCACCAGGAGCAGGCAACCTGACACTACAGCAGCCGCGGCCAAGAGACATGGCCAGGCAAACTTCATTACTCACCTCCCACGAATCAGCCTTTGACGCGCCCATTCTACGCGCAGTGGCGAGGGCCCACAAGGGCAGACCCGCCGCAGTAGACCCCAGGGCGGGCCGAGGGATATGATCGGGGCATGGCGAGGGGTCAGCCAGGAAATCGCACCGAACCGGCAGCGACCGACCGGGCCGCTACGGCCACCGTCCGCCCCCGCAAGAGCCTCGGCCAGCACTTTCTGACCGACCGAAGGGTCCTCCAGCGCATCCTGGCGGCGGCGGCGCTCTCCTCTGCGGACACCGTCATCGAGGTGGGCGCCGGCAAGGGCATGCTCACCCAGGGCCTGGCCTCAGCGGCGGGCAAGGTCATCGCCGTGGAGATAGACGACGCGCTCTATAAGCACCTGCGTCGTCGCCTGGCGGGCTATCCCAACGTGGAGCCCGTTTGCGGTGATATCCTCTCCCTTTCGCCCGACGAGCTGCTGAGCCGTGCCCAGGCCTCGCCGCCGTACGTGGTAGTGGCCAACCTGCCCTACTACATCGCCTCCGCCGTTCTCCGCCACTTCCTGGAGAGCGCCCAGCCGCCCGCCAGGATGATCGTCATGGTGCAGGCGGAGGTAGGCCAGAGCATCGCCGCGCCGCCCGGCCGCATGAGCCTTCTCAGCGTCAGCGTCCAGTTCTACGCCCAGGCCAGGGTCCTCTTCTACGTGCCGCCGCGCGCCTTCCGTCCGCCGCCCAAGGTGCGCTCGGCCGTCATCCGCCTCGACGTGCGGCCAGAGCCAGCGGTGGCCGTCGACGATCGCCAGACCTTCTTCCAGCTAGTGCAGGCCGGCTTCGCCGCGCCCCGCAAGCAGCTCCGAAACGCCCTCGCCCTGGGCCTGAGCATCGAGCCCGCCTCCGCTCGGAGCCTTCTCGATACGGCAAACATCGACCCCAGCCGCCGCGCCCAAACGCTCAGCCTCGACGAGTGGGCCTGCCTGTACCGTGCCTGGCGTGGGAACGGCCGCCCTTCCGGGCAGGAGTGAGATGCCATGCGCCTGAGACTGATGGCCCCCGCCAAGATCAACTGGACGCTGGAGGTGCTCGGCCGGCGCCCGGACGGCTTCCACAACGTGAAGACCATCCTCCAGACCATCGACCTCTTCGATACCCTCGAGCTGGAGACAGCCGCCGAGCTGACCCTGGAGGCGACGGGCGAGGGCTTACCGCCTCCTGAGGAGAACCTGATAATGAGGGCCGCCCGCCTTCTCCAGGAGAGGACGGGCTACAGCGGCGGCGCCAGGATGCGCCTGACCAAAACCATACCCGTCGCGGCCGGCCTGGGCGGCGGCAGCAGCGACGCCGCCGCTGCCCTGCGCGGCCTCGATCGCCTCTGGGGCCTGGCCCTGCCTCACGGACGGCTGGTCGAGCTGGCGGCCGAAGTGGGCTCGGACGTGCCCTTCTTCCTGCGAGGTGGCACCGCCCTGGCCGAGGCGCGCGGCGAGCGAATAACCCCCCTGCCCGACACTCCCAGGACAGCGATCCTTGTGATCGTGCCCCCGCTGTCCATACCACAGAAGACCCGCCGCATGTACTCCCTCGTGGGCCTCAAGGACTACAGCGATGGCGCCCCCAACGACCGTCTCGCCGACGCCCTCAGACAGGGGAGGCCCCTGAGGGAGCGCGATCTGTACGATGTCTTCGGCTCCCTGGCCTTCCAGGCCTTCCCCGAGCTGCAGACCTGCCGCCAGGCTCTAATACAGGCCGGGGCAAATGCCGTTCACCTGGCCGGCAGCGGCCCAGCCCTGTTTGTGCGCCTCAGGAACGAAGACCAAAGAGAACGCTTAGCTAGGGCAGCCGCTGACGCCGGCGCGAAGGCCTTCGCCGCCACGACCATCCTCTCCTCGCAGGCACTAGCCGTGGAGCAACTCCCCGACTGACACCATGGAAGAGGTGTTCGCCGGTTTCGTCAGCGGCTACATCATGGCCCTCATCTTCACTGGCCTGGTAGCCCTCATGATCGTGCAGGCGCGCAGCCGCATTCCCTATCTGGTCAAAGCCATCGCCGCCAACATATCGGCGGTCGCCCTGACCGTCCCCATATCCCTGATCGCCTTCCTCCTGTGGACAGCCATCGGGATGTTCCTTGGCCTCCTCTATCGGTACACCCTGGAGGAAGCCCCCGGCGGTGGCCTGGGCAGCCCCAACCTCCTGTACACGGTGCTGGTCATCAGCTTTGCTGGCCTGACCCTGACCGCCGTAGTAGCCGCCTTCCGACGCCTGCCCTGGCAGGTGGCAGTGATGGGCCTCTCCTTCATTGCCCTCTTCGGCTGGGTTCTGCCCCGCCTGGCCCAGGCCGCCGAATAGCGACACGATCGTCCTCCGTGCTACACTGACTGCGATTGGAAGAGCGGTCCCATGCCTGACACCATCGTCGACATGCACCTCCACACGGTGAAGGGGGGCTCCGATAGCAGCCTGACCCCCCAGGAACTCGTGCACGAAGCCCGGCGCATCGGGCTGGCCGGCGTGAACATCAGCGAGCATGATCGCCTGTGGGACGCCCACGAGCTGGAGAGGTTCCGCCGCGAGAGCGGCCTGTTTATCAGCGGGGGCATGGAGGTTTCCACCGACCTGGGCCACATCATCGTCATCGGCCTCGCCCAGTACTTGCCGGGCATCCGCAAGGCCGCCAAGCTCAGGCGAGTAGTGAGTGAGGTCGGCGGCTTCATGTTCGTGGCTCACCCCTTCCGCCACTTCTTCGACCCCGTCCACTTCCGCTCCGACGGCGGCGAGCCTCCCAGCCTCACCCCCGAGGAGGCAGCCGGCCTGCCCATCTTCGAGCTGGTGGACGAGCTGGAGGTCGCCAACGGCGGCTGCACCCCCCGCGAGAACTACTTCGCCCTGCTGGTGGCCCGCATCCTGGGCAAGCAGGGCATCGGCAGCAGCGATGCCCACTCCACCCAGGGCCTGGGCTGCTTCACCACCGTCTTCCAGCGACTGCTGGCGGATGAGCGAGACCTGATCGCCGAACTGAAGGCCGGCCGCTATTACCCCGCCGAGGGCCTACTCAAGGGCGGCATCACCCCCTTCGGCGAGGGCAGCGCGGCCAGCGACGCGCTGTTCACCTCATCCGGCTGATTCCCTGTCTTCCGCCGGATTGTCATGTCGTCTGCCCCTTCCGTTACCCTGCCTGGCGAGTGCTACAATAGGGAGCCGGCCCTTTCAATCGAAGCAGGGAGCGCTCTTGGCCAGCACCTACGTAGCCCTCGACCTGGAGACCACCGGCCTCGAGCCGAACAGTGACGCCATCATCGAGGTGGGGGCGGTCAAATTCGACCCGAAGGGCATCGTCCAGGAAACCTTCTCCACCCTGGTGAACCCCGGCAGGCCCGTCCCCTACCGGATACAGATGCTCACCGGCATCGCCCCCGAGGAGATAGCAGAGGCACCGTCTATGGATGCCGTAATGCCCCGACTGCAGCAGTTTATCGCCAACCACCCCATAGTGGGACAGAACGTCCTTGGCTTCGACCTTCGCTTCCTGGCGGCCGCTGGCCTCAGCTACAGCTCGGTGGTCTACGATACCCACGAGCTGGCCGTCCCACTCCTGCCGCTGCTTGGGGAGTACAGCCTCTCGGCCCTGACCCACCACTTCGACATCCCCATGACCAGGCATCATCGGGCGCTGGCCGACGCCCAGGCCGCCCGCGAGGTCTTCCTGGCCCTGCGAGCCCACGCTGCCAGCCTGCCACCGCCCATTCT
>CAZSHQ010000031.1:0-9833 GCA_964606995.1 uncultured Dehalococcoidia bacterium
CGCATCCGATCGTCTCCGTCAGCCCCGCAATCTCATCCACGTGAGCTCGAAGCTGTACGAACATCGGAACGTTGAGCGCGTTGAGCTTGTCCGGTCGGTTGAGGGTCAGCGTGCATAGGCCGTCTTCATCGGCGCGCGTGACCACATCACTCATGGAACTCCTCCTGTCGTCGTTCACGACGCGGCTCGGTCGAAGCCGTGCCCGTCCATCGCCGCGCTTCGTACAGAATGGTTTCGTTGGTCATATTGCCTCCCGTGTGTTCTGACCAGTGGTGACGTTTTGGATCGTCGCTCATTCGAGGACAACACACAACTATCGGCTGTTTGAAGAACCGGGGGGGATCTTGTGACGCGGACCGGGCATAGCCACGCGCGAACCAGTCGACTCTTCCCAAATATCTGCCAGATTCGCCCCTTCGTACGCTTGGCTTCTCGCTTGAAGAGAGCGTCCATGTGCGTGTGCCAGGTACGCTGCGCCAGGTGAGCGAAGATGACGACACAGACGGCAATCGAGCAGCATCAGGATCTGACAAGCCTCATCGACCTCTATCTCCTGCGCTGCCCGGTGGAGGGCAAGTCGCCGAACACTATCACCGCCTACCGGGAGACCCTGGCCCTGTTCCAGGGGATGGCGCGGGAGGAAGGCTTTCCCGAGGACGTTCGGGCTATCACCCCGGGTTCACCCCGATTTTTGAATCTAGGGCCTTAGCAATTAGGCCTCAGTCGCTGCCTTTTAATCCGGGAGTCGTGGGTTCGAATCCCACCCGGCCCTCCAGCGGCTAGCGAATGCACCTCCCTCGGCACAGGTCACTCACCCGCGTCTCGACCCAAAAGCGCCCTAGCACTCTCCGTACCCTCTCCATAGGGGATGTACTTGCGCAGGGTCTCTCTATCTTAGTTGACGAACGAACTCGCGGGTCTGTTCGGTCTTGGCCTCCCTCTGAATCCCGGCTGGGGAACGCTCCTGCGGTACTGCCGGCTCCTTTCTTCCACGCGATTCCCTAACCGCCCTCAGGGCAGCGAAAGCGATCCCTCAGTCAACCGCTAGAAACTGCCTACAAGGATCCAGACAGTTGCTGACGGCCCGCGAGCGAAAGATGGGTAGTCTCCGACGTAGACGGTATGTCCCGTGTCGGCCCAGAATTGAAGGAGAAGGGCACCCGGAACGCTCCGACCAGGAAGCGGACAAGGAGAGCGAAATGCCGGCTCAAACGAAGAAGCAGTTCGAGGTCGAACAGCGGGCGAGAGGCATGGCCGAATGGGTCACCCTCTACCAAGCCTTCAACGCTATCTTCAAGGTGGTCGAACTGGCCCTGCTGCCTCACGGTCTGTCTCTTCCGCAGCTACATTTATTGCGTGTTCTCAAGCAGAACGGAGACATGCTCACCACCGGCGAGATTGGTCGAGCAGTGGTCAAGGCCGGCCAGACCATCACCGCGCTCGTGGACAGGCTGGAAGAACCGGGACTGGTGGAGCGGGTCTTTGACAGGAGTGACCGCCGCAAGACCTGGGTCCGTCTGACTCAAAAAGGCGAGCGCAGACTCCAGGAGGCCATGCCGATAGCCAACCGTCTGACGGAAGAGATCTTCTCTGTCCTCACAGACGGGGAACTGCAGGAACTGCAGGCGAAGACCGACAAACTGCGGACTGTCGCGATGGAGAGGCTTGCCGAAGCCCTTGGGCGACCCGGCTTCTGACACGCCACTGACGCGGTCCCAGGCCGATGTAGCGTTCGCTCGCGCCGGTCTGGCTGAGACCGCCAGGGCGGTACTTGCTGCGCACGACATGCGGAACAGAGAGGCGATAGTGACCCCAACTGGCGGGAAGTCCGAAGTGCGCTCCCCTGGAGTGAAGAAAGCATAGGCGATGGGAACCCTTGATGTGGGTTCAAGGCCGCTTCAGAGCTACGAAAGCTTCATCGACGGCGGGACGCGCCAAGAGATTCTTTCGGTAGCCCAGTCTCTAAAAGGGCTGCAGATCGTCCACGTCAATGCCACGCCAACCGGGGGCGGCGTCGCGGAGATTCTCCGCTCGCTGGTTCCGATGATGCGAGGTTTGGGCATTGACGCCAGCTGGTGGACCCTGCAGCCGGACGAGAGATTCTTTACGGTCACAAAGAGACTCCACAATGGGCTGCAGGGCAGAGCGACTTCATTTTGCCGAGAGGATGTCGAGTGTTACTGGCGCCACAACGAACAGGCGGCAAGAGCTGTGGAGCTGGCCTTCGGTAGCCCGGACATCTTGGTGGTTCACGATCCCCAGGTGATGGCCGTCCCTGCCTTCCTGCGCAACGGCACCCGAACGGTGTGGCACTGCCACATCGATCTCACGGCGCCATATGAGGACATCCAGGCTCGGCTGCTGCCGCTGACCCAGTTCTACGTCCGCTGTGTGGTGAGCATGCACGACTATGTTCGGTCTGGCCTGCCCCGTGACAGGGTGTCGGTGTTCCCACCAGCCATCGACCCGCTCAACTCGAAGAATGTTCCCCTCTCTCCTGAGAATGCCCGGCAGATCGTAGCTCGATTGGGCATTGACGCTTCACGGCCGCTGGTTACCCAGGTCTCCCGCTTCGACCCCTGGAAAGACCCTTGGGGCGTTGTGGACGCCTACCGGCTGGCGAAGAACCACGTACCCGAGCTACAGCTGGCCCTTGTTGGGGCACTTACCGCAGTGGACGACCCCGAGGGCGTGGAAGTATGGCAATCGGTTTGTTCGTACGCAGGCAGCGATCCGGACATCCACATCTATCCCCAGCCCGAAGTCGGGGGCGACGACACCACCGTCAACGCTTTCCAAACGGCTTCCAATGTCATCGTCCAGAAGTCGATACGGGAAGGTTTCGGCCTAACGGTGACGGAAGCGATGTGGAAGGGTACGCCCGTCGTCGGAGGCGACTGCGGCGGCATTCGGCTGCAAATCGAGGACGGGGTCAATGGGTACCTTGTAGGCAATGCCGTCGAGTGCGCAGAGAGAATCATCGACCTGCTGGATGACGCCAGTCGCGCAGGAGTGATGGGTGTCGCCGCCAGAGAGAGCGTACGCCGAAGGTTTCTGACGCCGCGGCTTCTCCTCGACTACCTGCGGCTCTTTGAGCAGATTGTGGACGGACAGTTCCGTCAGCCTGAGTGCCATGGGGAGGCTGAAGTCAAAGCGGTGGCCGCCCTCTTGGCGCACGCGCGCGGAACCAGGCCTAGCGCGGGCGATTTGGCACCGGCTGCTTGACAATCAAGAGTCGTCAGGACGGCCACCACAAGAAATGCCAACAAGAGGGCGCCGTAGTCGCCGCCGCCCACATTCAGACGGCTATCGCTTCTCCCCCAAACCGATAGCCTGCTCGGTCGTTGGATCGAAGGCGTGCAGCCGCGCCATATCGAACTCGACCCGTATCTCCTGACCGGGCCGTGCCGTCGTTCGAGGATCCACCCGCGCCAGGAACGGCTTGCCGTCCGCCACCAGGTGGAGGAAGACCTCGCTCCCCATGACCTCAGTGACATCCACCATGGCTGTCACTGGCGCCGCCTCGGTACTGGGGGGCTGGCACTCTGGGTCGCAGATGTTCTCCGGCCGGATGCCGAAGATGACCTCTTTTCCCAGGTAGGGGAGGAGGTCGTTCACCCGAGAGACGGAAACCGGCACCCGAAAGCTGCCGATGTCCAGATGCATCTTCCCTCGGGGACCCTTCACAATCGCCTGGAAGAAATTCATGGCCGGGCTCCCGATGAAGCCGGCGACGAAAACGTTGTGGGGCCGGTCGTACAGCTCCTGAGGCGCTCCCACCTGCTGGAGCAGCCCATCCTTCATCACGGCGATTCTTGTGGCCATGGTCATAGCCTCCACCTGGTCGTGGGTAACGTAGATGAAGGTCGTGCCCAGCCGCTGGTGGAGCTTGCTCAGCTCAGCCCTGGTCTGCACTCTCAGCTTGGCATCCAGGTTGGAGAGGGGTTCGTCCAGGAGGAACACTGCCGGGTCGCGCACGATGGCTCGCCCCAGGGCCACCCGTTGGCGTTGGCCGCCCGATAGCTGCCTCGGCTTGCGCCTAAGCAGTTCCTCGATGCCCAAAATCTGAGCGGCCTCATGCACCCGCTGCTGTATCTCCTCCTTAGGCGTCTTGCGCAGGCTAAGGCCGAATGCCATGTTGTCGTGTACGGACATGTGGGGATAGAGGGCGTAAGACTGGAAGACCATGGCGATGTCCCGATCCTTGGCGGCGACGCGGTTGACCAGCCGGTCACCGATGTAGATGTTACCTTCGGTAATCTCCTCCAGGCCGGCCAGCAGCCGCAAGGCAGTGGACTTGCCGCAGCCGGAGGGACCTACCAGGACCAAGAACTCCTTGTCGGGGATCTCCAGGTTGAAGTCGTTGACGGCGACGACGCTTTCGAACCGCTTGGTCACGTGGTCGTAGGTCACGGTTGCCATTGTCCGTCTTCACCCCCAACAAGATTGTATCACCGCCGCCCGCTCGAAAGCTCATTACCCCTTGACGGCACCGGCCAGGATTCCCTGAACGAAGTACCGCTGCAGAGCGAAGAAGATCACCAGCGGCAGCGCCATGGAGATGAAGGCGGCCGCCGTGAGCACCTGGTAGTTGGTTCCGAAGGAGCTGACTAGATTCGAGATCTTCAGAGTCATGGGTGCCAGGCTAGGATCCCCCAGGAGGATCAGGGCTACCAGAAGGTCGTTCCAGACCCAGAGGAACTGGAAGATCGCCAGGGCAGAGATGGCGGGCATGGATAGGGGGAGGACGATGCGGAAGAAGACCCGCAGGTCCGATGCGCCGTCCAGGTAGGCCGATTCGAAGAGGTCGCGCGGCAGCGAGCCGAAGAAGTTACGCAGGAGATAGATGGCAAAGGGGAGGCCGTAGGCGGTGTGGGCCATCCACATGCCGACGAAGCTGCTAGTGCCGAATATCCGCCCGCCCAGGATCGGGAGTTCGGCGTCAACGGTTACGTCGGTGTAGAGCCGCAGCACTGGGATGAGGGTCATCTGCACCGGCACCACCAGGAGGGCGACCATCAACAGGAACAGCACGTTCCGCGCCGGGAACTTCATCCAGGCGAAGGCATAGGCCGCCCAGGCGGCCACTAGGATCACCAATACGGTGCTGGGGACTGTGATGATGACGCTGTTGAAGAAGGCGCGGGCCATGCCCTGCTTCTCCAACACCCTCTGGTAGTTGTCCACGGTCAGGTCCAGGGGCTCCTTGATAGCATTCCACCAGCCCGAAGAGGCGATGGCCGTGGCCTCCCGGAAGGAACTCACCAGGAGCGCGATGGTGGGGATGCTCCATAGGACCATCAGGCCGATGAGGGCCAGGTGCAGCGGCATCCGACCCGCTAGACGCCTCCCGGTTCGCAGGGCGAGGGTCAGCGGCGCTGCCGTCACTGCCGCCGTCGAGGGGTTTCGCCTCGCCACTAGCGGGTCTCCTCCTGGAACTGGAACCGCCGGATGCTGATGACCATGATGGGCAGCACCCAGAGAAGGAGGACCACCGCCAGAGCGGCACCCACCCCGAAGTCGCCGATGCGGAACGCCTCCTTGTAGAACAACGTGGCCACCACGTCCGTCTTGAAGCGGCCCCCCGTCATCACCCAGACCAGGTCGAATTTCTTGAGGCCCTGGATAACCAGGGTGGTGGCGACCACCATGATGGTTGGGGACAGAATGGGGACGATGATCCGCCGGAAGATCTGCCACTCGTTGGCCCCGTCCACGCGGGCCGCTTCCAGCACCTCCGTGGAGATTCCCTTCAGCCCGGCGGAGAGGATCACCATCGCGAAACCCGTCCACATCCAGACACCTACCAGGACGAGCGCAAGGTTGTTGATCTGAATCGGCCGCGGCAACGTGTCCGGCCCCCGCTCGGTCAGCCAGGTATGGGGTGCGCCAGTGTCCTGCAGCCAGGCGGTCGGCTCGCCCCCCAACGAGGTGACCGTGGCGTTGACGGTGCCGATGTCGGTGTTGAACTCATACATGAAGCGCCAGATGACGGATGCGGCGACGAAGGAGATGGCCATGGGAATGAAGATGGCCGATTTCGCCGCTGCCTCGTAGCGCACCCGTCCGGTGAGGACGGCCAAGATGAGCCCCAGGGCGACAGTGGCGGCAGTGAACAGGGTGAGCCACATGACGTTGTTCAGGAGGGCCGAGTGGGTGTCGCTCACCAGGGGCTGCGGGTTATCGATGATGAACCGGTAGTTGTCCAGCGCCACAAAGCTCTTGGACCGCTCGTCTAGGAAGCTCCGCCGGAAGGTATCAACGACGGGATAGACGAGAAACACGCCCAGCAGGGCCAGCGCCGGCGCCAGCCAGAGCCAAGGAGTCCACCACCGCCGTCCGATCATCTATCGGATCGCTCGTCTGGGCGGGGCGAGCCCCCACCGCAGGGAGGCCGCCCCGCCGCGTTACCAGAGCGCGATGTGCCCTACTAGCGAGAGGCCTCGATGTCCGTCAGGATGCTGTCCAGGTTCTCCGGGTTAGCCAGGTACTGGGTGACGCCGTCGAAGAATGCCAACTGGAGCGCCCCGCCGATGGCGTCGTCCAGGTCGAAGCGGAAGACCTCGGCACCAGCGAGTTGCTCCGCCTGGGCCCGAGACACAGCATCAGGGTAGGAGTCCAGGCTCACCTGGCTGTTCACGGAGGTGAAGCCGCCCCGGTCCACCCAGACCCGCTGGGCCTCGGCGCTGGCCAGATAGTTGAGGAAGGAGCAAGTCGTCTCGTCGTCGTTGAAGGCATAGACGATGTTGGCGCCGCCAGTAACCCCACCGCCGGGGAAGGGGAAGAAGTCGAAGTCCTCGCCAACGACCGCCTCCGCGAACTGGTCGGTGATGAAGCCGGAGGCGAAGCCACCCAGGTAGACCAAGGCCGCCTCAGGCGGACTCTCGAAGGGCGGGTAGGTGGAGTCTATGAAGTTCGTGGCGTTGATCCCCTCGGCACCCCCCTGCACCGTGTAGCCCTCGGTGAGAGAGATCTGGCCAAACTTCTCCCAGGCATCCTTGACCTGCGAGTCGGTGAAGGCGACGGAGCCGTCGATGACGCCGTCGTAGACCGCCCCGCCGGCCTCGTTCAGGAGGATCTGCTGGATCCAGTCGGTGCCCGGCCAGCCGCTGGCTTCACCGCTCTCGACGCCTACTGACCAGGGCGGGGTGCCGTCGGCCAGGATCTCGTCGGAAAGGGCGATGAGGTCATCCCAGGTGCTAGCGGCCGTGAGCGGCTCGTAGCCGTTGTCAGCGAAGAACTTCGGGTTGTACCAGATCGTCCCCTTGGTATCAGCCTTCATGAAGAAGCCGTAGAGGACGCCGTCTACAGTGCCCAGGTCGATGAACCCCTGGGGATAGTTGGCCCGTACCGCTTCCTCCAGCCCCTCGCAGGCGGAGAGGGGTGTGAGCTTGCCCTCCCCAGCGAACTGCTGAAACCGCCCTACCTCCGCCGGAATGGCGACATCGGGCGGGTTGCCGCCTTCAACTCGGGTCGTGAGGACGGTCGTGATGTCCCGGGTGCCGGTGAAGGCCATGCTCCCGCCAGTGTCCAGCTCCCATGGGTCGACCATCGCCTCGAACGAGACAAGCTCTTCGTCGCCCCAGATGCCCAGGACGTCCACGGTTCCGATCTGCGGGCCTTCCTCCTCATCATCGCCGCACGCGACGAAGGCTAGGCCCGCAAAGGCAGTGATTGCGAACAAGATGAGCAACAGACGCGACCTCTTGCTGTGGAGCATGGGTCCCCTCCTTTCCCACTCGTGCGCGAAACCTCTCGATCACCTGACACGCTACGACTCCCGCGCCCCCTTGTCAACTCTTGGGCAATTGCTCCCAATTGCTATTTCGATGGCTAGCAGGCCAGGGACTTGCGCTGGCGTGGCGCGCGCTCTGCGGTGCCGACGCGCTGTCGCTCTGTTGCTCTGGGCGCCCCGCTGGAGCCAGCGAGCAGTAGCTCACTCTCGCCCTCGGCCAAACCGGCCACCAGATCCGAGCACCAAGACCTGGCGAGCCTGATCGACCTCTATCTCCTGCGGTGTCAGGTGGAGGGCAAGTCGCCGAATACTATCACCGCCTACCGTGAGACCCTGACCCTTTTCGAGCGCATCGCTCGGGAGGAGGGTTTCCCGGAGGGCGTTCGGGCCATCGCCCCGGTCCACTGTTCCTGTCCAGACATGGGAAGAGGATGAGTTCTCATTCGGTGCTGATCTTGCTGAGGCGGCTGGGCGGCCGGGCAGGAGTGGCGAAGGTGCACCGCTTTCGGCACACCTTTGCCACCTGGGCGATAGAGAACGAGGCAAGGGAGCTGGACGTGCACAAGAGGACGGCGGTGGCCTGTCTGCTAAGCTCGGGAAAGGAGGTCAACCAGCGTACCCTAGCACTCGGGAAGGAATTCCATCGGTCCGTCAGGAAGCGAGAAGCCGGCCAAAGTGTTCATTAGAAAATGGGTGAAAAAGCCCGAAAAATGCTGACAGCACACAGGTCCCCAAGCGCACGTTCCACAACTTCCTGCGTCGCTTTCTCAACCTCCGGAGAGAGTCCTTGGCCTGCCTCAAAGGTTTTCCCTTCAATACCGTAGACGATCACACGGGATGGAAGTTGGCTGAGCGCTCGCGCCAGCTCGATGGCCTCAGCAACGCCGAACGCGTGGGTGGAGCAATGGAAAAATCTTGTCGGGATGGGCTGCGTGTGGGCATCGAGCCGGTGAAGGGTTCCCGGTTCTGTCCCGGAACGAACCGCATCGATCAGGATGACCGTGTCAGCATCCTTCCACGACTCCATCAATGCCGCGCCATCGCCGCCTTCTTCCAGAACCCTAACATGCTCGGGTGCTGCTTCCTTCAGGCGTCGAGCAACGACGAGCCCCGCTGCATCATCGCGCCGGTACTGATTGCCCAAGCCGATGATAAGCGGGGCCGATTTGCTGGGCGGCATCGCGATTCTCTCACTCCCGTTCAATATGGAGTTTCAGGAAGTGCGCGGAGCAAGAGATGCACGGGTCGTAGTTGCGTATCACCTGCTCGCACTGCCAGGTGAGCTTCTCGCGCGGCAGATCGATATACTTTGGAACGAACTGCCAGAGGTCGCTTTCGACGCTCTTCTGATTCTGGGAGGTCGGGGCAACGATCTTCGCGTCGAGAATCACTCCCTGATCATCAACACGGTAGCGATGGTACAAAATGCCACGCGGCGCTTCGGTGCAGCCGTAGGCCGTGGCAGCGCGCGGCTGGACTTCCACAGCCGGTTTCTCCGGCATCTCGTATTCATCAATGATGCGTAGTGCCTCGTCATAGGCGTAAAGAATCTCCACGCTGCGCACAATGATGCTCTTGAACGGATTGAGACAGACCGGCCCGAGCCCGGCATCGCGCGCGGCCTGCTGCGCCAGTGGAGAAAGCTTGTCGAAGTTCACGTTGTAGCGGGCCAGGGGGCCGACAAGGTAGGCCCCGCGCTCCTTCAGCGCAGAGTGCAACGCATTGGTGTACGGCACGTGCTCTTCGACGAAGTGGTCATCGTACTCGCTAAGGGCGATGTCCAACCCCTTGTTGGAAACAAGCCGGCCTTCGGTGATGGCGTATTCGTCGGGGTGGCGCAGTGCGACGAATTCGTAGTCCTGCTCAAAGTCTGGAAAGGGTAGCGTTGCCGTCCAGCGCACAGCCTCAAGAGCGGCGTCCCGCCCCCATTTGAGTTTGTCTATGAAAGGAACAAGCTCCCGCTTGGTCGGCACCCTATAGAACCCCCCCACGCGTAGGTTGATGGGATGGATTTCCCTGCCGCCAAGGAATGCCATGAGTTCGTTGCCCACCTTCTTCAACTGCAGTCCCCGCTGGACGATCTCGGGATGGTCTTTCG
>CAZSHQ010000032.1:0-9796 GCA_964606995.1 uncultured Dehalococcoidia bacterium
TGAGCACCCAGATCGTTCAGCGCGACCGCCACGCCCACTTCATCGCCACCCTGGCTATCATCGCCGCCTCGCTCGAGAAGTTCGCCACCGAGATCCGCCACCTTCAGCGCACCGAGGTCGCAGAGGTAGCCGAGCCCTTCGCCGCCGGCCAGACCGGCTCCTCGGCCATGCCCCACAAGCGCAACCCCGAGAAGTGCGAGCGCATCACCGGCCTGGCCCGCCTCTTCCGCGGCTACACGATGGTCGCCCTGGAGAACGTCGCCCTCTGGCACGAGCGCGACCTCACTGACTCCGCCCCGGAGCGCATCATCCTGCCCGACGCCTGCATCCTCCTGGACTACGTGCTCGACCTGTTCACCTTCATCATGCGCGGTCTGGACGTCTTCCCTCAGCGCATGCGGGAGAATGTGGAGTCGACTTACGGGGTGATCTTCTCTCAGCGGGTCCTCCTGGCCCTCGTCGACAAGGGGTTGAAACGTCAGGATGCCTACAAGCTGGCCCAGCGCAGCGCCATGCGCGCCTGGCGGGAGCGCAGCCCCTACCTGGACGCTCTGTACGAGGACGCGGAGGTCTTGGAGCACATCTCCCGCGAGGAGATGGCGGCGCTGTTCGACTACGGGTACTTTGTGCGCTACGTGGACGAAAGCTTTCGCCGGTTGGGATTGATCAGGTAGCTGCAGGGCTTCAGCCCTGCTAAGGGAAATGGCAAAGCTTCGTACGTCCCCTCGCCTCAGGAGTTTCGACTACGTGGGGCCATTTGGCTACAGCCTGTCCCTGGTCACACGCGGCCGAGCGCTGGCATTCGCTGAACGAGACGTCATAGACGTAACTCTCGACTGCCTTGGCCGCTCCTGCGCTCGATATGGATTCTCTCTTCACGCCTACTGCTTTATGCCCGATCACCTGCACTTACTGGTATCCGGTCAAGATGACTCTTCACTGCCGGACTTTGTGCGCCACTTCAAACAGCTTTCCGGTCACCGATACAAGCGAGAATATGGTGCCCGGTTGCGGCAGATCAGCTATTATGACCATGTCCTGCGAAGAGATGAGGCTCTACTGACGGTCGCACGCTACATTTGGGACAACCCTGTGCGTGCAGGGCTAGTTCAAGACAGGAGCGAATACCCATTTTCGGGACCCAGAGAGATTATGGAGCAGGCCTAAAGGCCTGCAGCTACGCTTGCGCGAAGATCCTAGAGGTGACGGAACCCCCATGGGGGAAGAGCCGCGGGGGAGCCCATGCCTAAGAAATTCCCTCTAGCATCAGAGCAATTTAACCCATTCGGTGAACTAATTGGTTTGAATTTCTCCGAGTGCGAGAATGGATACAGTCGCTGCGCCTTGGAAGTAGCTGAAAAGCTCCTCAACCCTCACAAGGTCTTGCACGGGGGCGTTGTCTACTCGCTGGCAGATACCGGCATGGGCGCGGCGCTTTACTCGGATCTGGACGACGATGAGCTATGTGCAACCGTAGAGATTAAGATAGTCTATTTCGTGGCGGTGACTTCTGGCACGCTCACCTGTGAGACGAAAGTCATCCACAGAAGCAAGAGAATCGCCGCCCTGGAGTCGGAAATAAAGAACGATGGGCGCCTCACCGCCAAAGCGATGGGAACGTTTTCTGTATCCAAAGTGAAGGGAGACTGAGTGTAGTTGCACGTATCTGATGGTTTTCCAGCGGCCGCAGCCAAGATCAGGGCCCGATAGGAGGAAAGGAGCAGCCGCATGACAGTCCTGGTTCAGACCGACCTGCCCAACCTTTTCCACCGCGGCAAGGTGCGCGATACGTACGACCTGGGCGACCGCCTGCTCATGGTGGCCACCGACCGCATCTCCGCCTTCGACGTCGTCCTGCCCAACGGCATCCCCGATAAGGGCCGCGTCCTCACCCAGCTCTCCACCTTCTGGTTTGAGCGCACCGGCGATGTCGTCCCCAGCCACTTCCTCCGCCTCATCGACGGCACCGAGGCCGAGGACGTTCCCTTCGCCATCCCGTCGGAGCTCGTCGGCCGCTCGATGCTCATCCGCAAGGCCAAGCGCCTGGACGTGGAGTGCGTGGCCCGAGGCTACCTGGCCGGCTCCGGCTGGGTGGAGTACCGCGACATGGGCAAGGTTTGCGGCATCCCCCTGCCCAGCGGCTTGCAGGAGAGCGACGAGCTGCCGGAGCCCATCTTCACCCCCGCCACCAAGGCCGAGACAGGCCACGATATCAACATCCCCTTCGAGGAGGTGGTAGAGATGGTGGGCGAAACGGCGGCAAGCGTCGTCCGCGCCCGCACGCTGGCCGTGTACGGCTTCGCCCGCGACTACGCCCGCCAGCGGGGGATCATCATCGCCGATACCAAGCTGGAGTTCGGCTGGCTGAACGACGAGCTCATCGTCATCGACGAGGTGCTGACCCCCGACTCCAGCCGCTTCTGGCCCGCCGACGGCTACCAGCCAGGGGGGCCCCAGCCCAGCTTCGACAAGCAGTACGTCCGCGACTGGCTGATCTCCATCGGCTGGAACCGGGAGCCGCCGCCGCCCGTGCTGCCGGACGACGTCGTGGAAGGCACGGCCGACAAGTACCGCGAGGCCTTCCGCCGGCTCACGGGGCAGGAGCTGCTGGTGCCGGGATGAGAGCGGCGGCGAGGCTCCACTATCTAGCGCTCGGGTGTGCCGTTGCGCCGGCGTTGCTGGTTGCCGTGTCGTGCGGCGACGAGGGCGCCGAGCCGCTGGCCACAGCCACTCCCCTAGCGTCGCCCACTTCCGTGCCCTCGCCGACTTCCCTGGCGTCGCCGACTTCCGTGCCCCCTCCTGAGGGCACGGTCATGCCCATTTCCGAGCACGACGTGGTGTGGGAATGGATAGCGGTCAACTCTCCGGAAGCAGAGCCTATTCTGCGCCCTACCTACTTGCCCCCCAACCTGAGCCGGGTAAGCCTGCACCTTGCCGGCCAGGAGCGGGGGTGCGTTTTGTTCAACGTTACCTATACGGATAGCGCCGGACAGGTAACACTGTCCGTAGGCGGGGGACCGTGGTTCAACCCGCCCATGGCTGGCGCAGATAGTCTGCAGGAGCGGGTCGAGGTTAGGGCAACCACGGGCCTCTATCAACTTCAGGACACAGCCGAGCCCTTGGGCTATGCGTTCCTGACCTGGAACGAGGCGGGCAGGTGGGGCAGGCCCGGAGACGACTGGCACCGAGGCTACGTGGAGTACTTGATCGCGTCTGAAGGCTTCCCCAAAGAAGAACTGCTGAAGGTGGCGAACGCCCTGGAGCCAGTCGAGCGATGAGCGCCTATCTGGCCCGCGTCTACGTCAGCCTCAAGCCCACGGTGAACGACCCCCAGGGCCTCACCATTAAGGGCGGCCTGCACTCTCTGGGCTTCGCCGAGGTGGAGAGCGTGCGGGCGGGCAAGTACATGGAGATCCGCTTCCAGGCCAACGACAGGGCTCAGGCTGAGAAGCAGGTGGCGGAGATGTGCCGCCTCCTCCTGGCCAACCCCGTCATCGAGGAGTTCCGCTTCGAGCTGGACGAGGCGGCACACTAGCGAGTACTAGCCCCGAGTCGCCACGGCACCGGGCCGGTTGAACCAAGACCCTTCGCTACGCTCAGGGTGACGGCGGTGGCTGCTGTCATTCTGAGCGAAGCGAAGAATCCCGGCGGAGGGCAGGTTTAGCCCTCCAGCGTGCCTTTGGTGCTAGGGATGTCGCTGATGCGCGGGTCGATGCGGGTAGCGTCGCCCAGGGCGCGCGCGAGGGCTTTGAACACCGCCTCCGCCTTGTGGTGGTCGTTGGTCCCGGCCAACACCTGCACATGCAGGTTGAACCGCCCTTCCACGGCAAACGCGGCCAGGTGATGAGCGAGCATCTCCGTGGGCAGCTGCCCTATGCGCTCAGTGGTGACAGGCAAATCCACCGCTGCGTGTCCCCTACCGCTCAGGTCCACCGCCACCAGCGCCAGCGCCTCGTCCAGGGGCACGATGGCGTGGCCCATGCGCACGATGCCCCGTCGCTCGCCCAGGGCCTCGGAGAAGGCGCGCCCCAGGCCGATGCCCACGTCCTCGATCAGGTGATGGGGATCGCGCTCGATGTCGCCGCTGGCCCGTATAGTTATGTCGAACAGGCTATGGCGGGGCAATTGCTCCAGCAGATGATCCAGCATGCCGATGCCGGTGGCGATGTCGGCCCGGCCGTCGCCGTCCAGGTTCATCTCCACCGACACCTGCGTCTCCTTCGTCTCGCGGCGGACACTGCCTCTTCGTTCAGCGGCCAAGGCTCCCTCCTATCTCCCTCAGGGCTGCCAGGAGCCGGTCGGTGTGCTCCGTCTTGCCCACGGTAATGCGGATGCAGTCTTTCACACCAGGCGTATCGAAGTAGCGGACGAAGATGCCCTGCTGGCGCAGGCGGCGCCAGACCTCAGCCGCGTCGATGCCCTGGGCGCGGCAGAGGATAAAGTTAGCCCTCGACGGAAACGCTCGCAGGAAGGGAACAGCCGCCAGTTCCTCCAAGAGCCGCTCCCGCTCGCGGACGATGGCCTCCACCCGCTCCTGTAGCGTCTCCCTATCCTCCAGCGAGGCCAGGACGGCCACCTGAGCGGCCACGTTCATGTTGTAAGGCATCTTGACCTTGCGCATGAGCTCGGCGATGCCTTTGGGGAAAGCGCCGTAGCCGGCCCTCAGGCCAGCCAGGCCCGCCCACTTGCTGAAGGTGCGCAGGACGATGAGATTGTCCTGGCGGGGCACCAGACCCACGAAGCTTCGGTCGCTGAACTCCACGTAGGCCTCGTCCACCACCACCAGGGCGCCAGTGGCGAGCACGGTCTCCAACTCAGCCGCCGAGATGGTGTTGCCGCTGGGGTTGTTGGGCGAAGCGAGGAAGACGACCTTGGCGCCCTCCTTCGCTGCCTCTTGCACAGCCGCCAGGTCCAGGCTGAAATCCTCGCGGCGGGGCACCTCGACGACGCGAGCACCCCGGATCTGGCACACGAAAGCATATATGCCGAAGGTGGGCACGCAATTGACGGCCACGTCGCCAGGCGAAAGAAAAAGGCAGGCAATGAGCTCCAGCAGCTCATCGCTGCCGTTGCCCACCACGATGTGCTCGCTGTCCAGATCCAGGTAGTCGGCCAGGGCCTGACGCACCCGCCGCTGCTCCGGGTCGGGATAGATGTGGTAGAGGTCGAAGTTGGCCAGGGCCTCCTTGACCCGCGGCGAGGGGCCGTAGGGGTTCTCGTTACCGTCCAGCTTCACGATCTGGTCGGCAGGGATACCTAGCTCCTCGGCCAGCACATCCACCGGCTCGATGGGCTCGTAGCCAAGCAGTTCCAGAAGCTCCGGCCGCACCAGGCGCAGGGGGTCCATCCTCGTTCGGGCGGGGTCAGACATCAGCGTCCGCCCTCCAGCCGCCGCTCGATGGCCCGGGCGTGGGCGGTGAACCCCTCGGCGCGAGCGATAACCACCGCTGCCGGCCCCAGTTCAGCCAGCGCGGCCTCATCGAGGGACACGACGCTGATCACCTTCAGGAAGTCATGCACCCCCAGAGGCGAGGAGAAGCGAGCGCTCCCCGCCGTGGGCATGACGTGGCTGGGGCCGGCCGTGTAGTCGCCCACAGCCTCCGCCGAGAGTGCCCCAACGAATACGGAGCCGGCGTTGGCCACCTGGCCCAGGTAGCGCTGGCCGTCGCTCACCGCCAGCGATAGGTGCTCAGGAGCGTACTCGTTGGCCAGGGCCAGGGCCTCCTCCAGCGTCTCCACCACTATCGCCAATCCCTGTGCTTCCAGGGCGGCGGCGGCGACCTCCCGCCGCTCCAGCGACTGCATCTGCTGCTCGAGTTCTCGCACCACCGCCCGGGCCAGGGCATCGGAGGTGGTGATGAGAATGGGGCTGGCCAGGGCATCGTGTTCGGCCTGGGCCAGGAGATCGGCGGCGCACAGGGTGGGGTCGGCGCCATCGTCGGCGACCACCAGCGTCTCCGTAGGGCCGAAGATACCGTCGATGCCCACCAGGCCGTGTACTGTCTTCTTGGCCAGGGCCACAAAGATGTTCCCCGGGCCGCAGATCTTGTCCACGCGGGGGATAGTCTCGCTGCCGAAGGCGAAGGCAGCGATGGCCTGAGCGCCGCCCGCCCGAAAAATCCCGTCCACGCCAGCGATGTCGGCAGCCACCAGCTTCAAGGGCGAGATGCTGCTGTCGGCAGCCGCCGGCGTGGCCATGTAAACCTCAGCAACGCCAGCCACCCGCGCCGGGATGGCGGTCATGAGCACCGACGAGGGATAGACCGCCCTGGTGCCGGGCACGTACATGCCCACCCGCTCCAGCGGCCGCACTACCTGGCCGAGGCCACCCTCATTGAAGCCAGCCAGAGAGTGGCCAAGCTGCTTGTGGTGGTAGGCCCGGATGCGGTCCGCGGCAAAGCGCAGCGCCCCCACCACTTCTTCGTCCACCTGCGCGTAAGCCTTCTCTATCTCCTGCGCCGACACCTTCAGCGGCAGTTCAGCCCCTGGCCGGACGCCGTCGATCTCCTCGTTGTAGCGCCGAACAGCGGCGTCGCCGCCCTCCCGCACGTCGGCCAGGATGCGGTCCACTACCGCCTGGGCGTCCAGGTCTGCCCCGAAGACACGCCGTATCTCCCGGCGGACGGCCGGGGGCAACCCGGCCTCCCCCAGGGGACGACGCAGGCGGGCCAGCAGGCGGCGGCCCTCCTCACTGCCGTGAACCAGCCTCAATCCAGGTACTCCTCGATGGCCCTCCGGCCCTCGTTCAGCGATTTCTCCAGGAAAACATCGATTCGCTCGCGGCCGAGGTAATCGGTGGCCTCAGCCACCAGAGCGGGGAGCGTCTTCACGAACTCGGCGAAGGCTTCGGGCGTCTCGATGCCCGCCACCCTCAGCGCGCGACCGCCGAAGAAGCGAAACCGCTCCCAGTCCGGCGGGTGGTTCAGCGCGTCTACCATCAGCTCTCGCCACAGCCCTAAAGGGCCCCTCTCGATGAGGCCCACCTCCAGGTCAGGAGTCGGCTGGGCAAGCTCTTTCACGATGTGGGCCATAGCCTGCCGGTCAGCGCGAGCCTGACGGTCCAGCTCGTACTGGACGGCCCGGTCCATGATGTCCGCTCGATCGTCGCCGGCCAGGGGCGAAGACCGACTGAAGAAGGGCCGATAGACATCATTGATCCAGATCTCATCCATCACCAGATGGGAAATATAACCGCAAACGAAGGCCACCGTTGCGGAGCTGAGCTCGGCCGGGCGGGCCAGGGCCGGATAGAAATCGAACATGGCGGCCACCGAGCTCTGTTCCTCGAACTCTTGCAGGTCGAAGAAGTGGGTGCGCTCCCTCTCCCAGCGCATCAGGATATGAACGTCGGGAGCGGTAGAGCCCAGATAGAGACTCCCTGGGTCCACATCGAGGGCACGGTGACCGAGTTGCTCCGCGATACGCTTGACGACAGCAGCATGCAGGGCCAGTGCTGGCATCTTTGCTTTGACAACCTCCCACGGCCATTTTATCACCTGCCCACCGCCGGCGCGGTCGAGCCCGCCTGGCGGAAGCGTTCGATGAGCTGCGATAGAAGCTCGGCCTTCGCAGGCCGCGGCTGCCGCTTGCTGGCGATAAGGCAAGTGGTGGAACGCAAGAAGCGGTCGATGGCCTTGAGTTTGTTTTCAGCCAGCGTTCTGCCCGTCTGGACGCCCTCGATAAGCAGATCAGCGTCCTCGGGGACAAAGCCCTCGGAGGCGCCGCTGATGGGTATCACTTGATAGCGCCAGAAATGGTTCCGGCGGGCATAGTGGTCGGCGACGGCAGGAAACTCCGAAGCCACCCGAATGGTCTTCAGGCCCTGGCTGCGCCAAAGCTCGACGGCTTCGGCCAAGCTGGCTGCCGGCAGGTCCTCACTGACCACCGCCGACAGGTCGAACTGGCCGCCGCCAAGATCCACGATTTCCTCTACTGGACTGCCAGGAAAGTGGAAAAGATGCTCCATCAAGCAGTCGCGACCGCTGATGACCAGGTCGAAATTGCCCAGGGCCACCTGCTGCGGCATGTCATGCGGCCGAATGACCTTCACCTCCAGGCCCTCCAGGGAGCTCCGTGGCCTGCGCACCCATCCCCGCTCGTCGTAGCCTTGACAGGAGAGGCCGGCTGCTCGCAGGATAGCGGCGGCGCTGGCCTGCTGGTGCCCATCGGGCAGTGCCAAGCGCACAGTGGTGTCCGACCGCTCGGCTGCCAGGGGCGCCCGTAGCGGCGCAGCCAGGGCAGAGGGCAACTCCAGGCCGACTTCCGGCTGCCGACCGCCCTCCAGGGCCATGAGGGGGCCCAGCACAGGGCTCAAGTCCTTCCCCTCAAGGCTGCGGCGGTGAGCGATGAGCCAAGGTGAGCCCACCAGCAGGCGATACAGCGGCGTCAGCCCCTGCTCTCGCACCTCCTCCTCACTGCTGCCAGCGACGACCGCCAGATCAGCATCCTCGGGGGGATAGGCCTCCGCCGCCCCCCACAGCGAGAAGACCCGATAGGCGGGCAGGCGGGCGCTGAGGGCGAACGCCTCGGTCAGGTTGGGGTACTCGCTGACCAGCCGCAGGCCAGGCACCCCCGCCAGGCCCTCCAGGCTCGTCAGACCGCTATTGGACGCCGTCACGTACAAGCTCGAGGGGCCCAGGGGCAGGGCCCTTAGCTGCACCACCGCCTCGCTGGGGTAGCGAATGAGCAGCTCCTTCAGCCAGGCCAAGCTACAGATGCCCAGGTCGTAGTTGCCCAAGGCGATCTGGATGGGGATGTCCTTCTCGCGGAAGACCCGCAGGAGCACGTCCTGCCGGCCGTCCAGGCCCGGTCGATAGGAGCGGGAGCCGTCCGTGTAGCCGCGGACGATCAGGCCAGCCTGCCTCAGAAGCTCATCGGTGGGCTGAGCTAGCTGGCCAGCGGGAAGGGCCAGCTTAAGGGACACCGCCCGTCGCCTCCAGAGCGGCCAACAGATCGTCGAGCTTGGCGAACCTCTGCCGCCGCTTCTTGGTCCGATCGTGGAGGGAGTAGCCAATACCCTCACGAGAAGACTTCACCGTCACCTCCCAGCGGCAGACAGAAGGCGCATCTCGGACCAGGGCCACCTCCGTCCGCAGGCCCAGCTCCTGAAGCGGGCCAATAACGGCGAAGGCCGTCGCCACAACATCTGCTCGGTCAGAGACGGGCCTCACACAGACAGCTTCCTGCGGGGGAATGGCCTCGCCCAGCGAAGGCAGTAGCCTGGCCAGCTTGGTCGCGTCCAGGGCAAAGCCGGAGGCTGCCACATCGGGGCCGCCCGCCAGAGCGATCAGGCCGTCGTAGCGGCCGCCCCCTCCCACCCTCTCACCGTTGGCCACGAACTGGAAGACGGGCCCCGTATAGTACTCGAAGCTGCCCACCAGCGCCGTAGCCACCTGACAGCGGCAGGCCAGAGCCGACAGCGTATCGACCAGCGTGGCCAGTTCCTCCAGGGGGCGAGCCATCTGGGGCACCGCCTTTTGGAAGGCACTGCCAAGATTGGCCAGATAAGCGCTACCGGCCCCCTCGCCCTCGAACAGCAGCCGCAGAGGCGCTCCCAGGGAGGGCAGTCGCTCCTCCACCTCGGCCAGGACTGTCAGATCGCCGTCCAGAATACGATCGTAGACGCGGACCTGGTCGGCGCGCTCCAGGCCAGCCTGAGCGAGAACCGACCGCACGATGCCAGGATGGAAGAGACGCATCTCGACTGGACCCAAGCCCAACCGCTCCAGCGTCTGGCAGCCGAGAAGGATAAGCTCCACCTCGCCTCGCGGCTGAGTATCGCCGATAAGCTCCACGC
>CAZSHQ010000033.1:0-9521 GCA_964606995.1 uncultured Dehalococcoidia bacterium
CTAGCGTCAGGGAGGTGTCCTTGATGCAGGTCTCCTGCTCGTCCATGAAGGGCATAAGCTCGATGAAGCGAACCTGCCAGTCCTCCTCCAGTGTGGTGCGGGCGATCTCCGCAATCTCGTCGTCGTTGACCTCCCGCATGACGACCACGTTCAGCTTGACAGGGGACAGACCGGCGTCGCGGGCGGCGGCGATGCCCGCCATAACGTCCGCGAGGTCGCCGCGGCGAGTGATCTGCTGAAAGCGTTGGGGGCGGAGGGTATCCAGGCTCACATTGACCCGCTTCAGGCCGGCGGTGGCCAACTCGTGGGCGTAGGAGGCGAGAAGTACAGCGTTGGTGGTGAGAGAGATGTCCTCGATGCCGGGCGTCTGGTCGACCCAGCGCACCAGGTTGACGATGCCTTTGCGCACCAGGGGCTCGCCGCCAGTGAGCCGCACCCTGCGCAGGCCCATGCCCGCCGCCACCCGGATGATGCGGGCGATCTCCTCCAGGGTGAGGATCTCCTGGTGGGGCACGAACGGGACACCCTCTTCGGGCATGCAGTAGACGCAGCGCAGATTGCAGCGGTCGGTCACGGACACCCGCAGGTAGTCGATCGAACGCTGGAAGGGGTCAATCAGTGGCCTGGCCGGTATGGTGCTCATGCAGCAATTCTCTCAGTACTTGGCAGGCTATCTGGGCCGCCCGCCCGCGATGGCTAATGGTGTTCTTCTCCTCCGCCGATAGCTGGGCCATGGTCAGGCCCCGCTCCCGCAGGTAGAAGATGGGGTCGTAGCCGAACCCGCCTTCCCCTTGGGGAGCCTCGGCCACCAGGCCCTCGCACTCCCCTCGACACAGCCGCACCCCGCCCTGGGGATCGGCTATGGCGATGACGCAGACGAAACGGCAACCCCGCTCCAGGAGCGGCACCCCCTTGAGGCGCTCCAGGAGAAGGGCCATCTTCCCCTGATAGGTCGTCCCCTCGCCGCCGAAACGGGCCGCCCGTGGCCCCGGCTCGCCTGCCAGGGCGTCCACCTCCAGGCCGGAGTCATCGGCCAGGGAATGAAGGCCGCCCACCTGAGCGGCCTCCAGCGCCTTTATTTTAGCATTCTCTTCGTAGGTATCGCCAGTCTCCTCGGCGGGCAGGCTCAGGCCCAGCTCGCTTGGCGCCACCAACTCCCAGCCGCAGCCGGCCAGAAGCTGGCGGTACTCAGCGACCTTGCCCGGGTTATTGGTCGCCAGGAGGAGCTTGGGCACCTCCTAGTCCAGCGGCTGCCAGCGGTCGGTCAGCTTCTTGGCGATCGTGGGCATTGTCGTATACTCCATCTCCTCGAGAGGCAGGCGGTGCGGCTCGAAGGGGCCGTGCGCGCGCATGTAGTCGGCTATCTCGTTGGCCTTCTGGCGGGTGTGATCGTAGCTGGGGTCATCGAACATGTCCCTGGGGCCCACCAGCTTGCCGTCGGCCAGCTGAAAGCCCAGGGACGCGATCCGGGGCGGTCCATCGAAGCGGGCGGGGTGGGCGTCCTTGAGGCTGACGGGCATCCAGGGGCCGTGGTGGGAGCCCCGCATCCACCCCTCAACGAGCAAGGGGAAGGCGAAGGGGTCCAGAACCTCCCCCACGGCGGGGAAGTTCCCCTGAGCGCGCACCACGCATACCGGGTCGTCCTTGCCCACGTAGCGGCCGGCGATGAAGGAGAGCCGGTCGGTGCTGGAGACGGCCCCTATCTCGCCGGTGGCCCGCGAGAAGACCCTCTTCACGGCGTAGCGGGAGGGTGCTCCCAGGAAGATGAGCAGGTCGTATATCTCCTCGGGGGCATTGAGGGTGATCTTCTTGTGCTCGACGATGTCCTGCACCTCGAAGCTGAAGCCCTGGTGGAGGCTGTCGGCGATCACCAGGCCAGCGGTGGTGAAGGGGTCGGCGAACATCTTGTACAGGGGCATATTGAAGGAGCCGGCCGATGTCTTGTCGGCCATGAAGACGATGAGCGGCTCGGAGGGGCGCTCCTCGATCTCCATCTCCGCCGAGCCGGGGCCGGCGCCGCGGATGTTCCCCGAGAAGGCGTCGGTCAGGAGGTCCTGGCCGGCACCGTACAACTTCAGCTTCTTGGCCACCTCGGTGCATTCTATGAAGGTGTCCCAGGCCAGGCGATGCACCGGCTCATAGTTCTCCCCGTGCTCATGGGTCATGATCAGGAAAAGGTCATCGCCGCAGTAGCTCACGTGGTGATCGATCAGGAGACCCTGCTTGCGCGCCTTTTCCACCTCCTCACGGCCCTTTTCCAGCACCTCGGGGTGCATGGCCGAATGGCCCACATAGCCGCCGACGTCGGCCTTAATGGCACTAATGGTGATCACAGCCTACCTCCCTCGCGCTGCAACTGAGAACCGAAACGGCTGCCCCTGGGGAAAGGGCGGGAACGATCACCAAGCATCGAACCGACTGATTCCTTTCCGCACGAGCAAGGCCATGTTACTGACGGCCGCCCAGGCCGTCAAGCCCGCAGCGGCCTGCTCTACGCCTGTGTCTCGTTGAGCCAGCGGAGATGGCGGTGCTATAATCCAGCATGCCTTGCGGCCAGGCGACCTTAGTTGGCTAGAAGACCTATGGATTATTCCCAAGCCATCGAGTACGTTTCCAGCTTTGTTGACTGGGAGAGAGCGCCCGCCCAGGCCTTCGGCGCCGCGAACTTCGACCTGCGCCGCGTCCAGTCTCTCCTGGCCCGCCTGGGCAATCCCCATCTGGGCCGCCAGACCATCCATATCGCCGGCAGCAAGGGAAAGGGTAGCGCGGCCGTCATGATCGCCTCCGTTCTACGAGCGGCGGGATATCGTAGCGGCCTGTACACCAGCCCCCACCTTCACAGCTTCCGCGAGCGCATAGTTGTGGACGGCCAGCCCATCGGCGAGGACGAATTCGCCCGCCTGACCGAGGTCCTCGCCCCCCAAGTGGCCGCCGAGAACGAAGATGGCCGCTTCGGCCAGCTCACCACCTTCGAGCTGCTGACCGCTCTGGCCTTCCTCCATTTTCAGGACAGGGATGTCCAGTGGCAGGTGCTGGAGGTGGGCATGGGCGGTCGTCTGGACGCCACCAACGTGGTGGTTGAGAAAGCAGTGTGCGTCATCACTCCTGTCAGCCTGGAGCATACGACCGTCTTGGGCGATACTGTGGAGAAAATAGCGGCGGAGAAGGCAGCCATCCTCCGGCCAGGGACGATGGTGGTGATGGCGCCCCAGCCCTACCCGGAGGCAGCCGCCGTCGTACGGGGGAGGGCAGCGGAACTGGGCGCTCCCCTGCTGGACATAGGCGAAACCCACTCTGTGCAGCGCCTGGGCTGGGACCTGACGGGCCAGAGCTTTCGACTCACCGGCCGCGGCTCCTCGCGGGAGTTGTGGCTGCCCCTTCTGGGCGCTCATCAGATGGAGAACGCTGCCACGGCGGTGGCCGCCATCGATGCCCTGCGGAGCGGAGGCGTCGCCGTATCTGATGAATCGATAGGGCGAGGCCTTAGCCGGCTGTCTTGGCCGGGCCGCCTGGAGGTGCTGAGGGATAAGCCTCTGATAATAGTCGATGGCACCCACAATGGCGACTCGGCCCGCCGCCTGCGGCAGGCGCTGAGAGATTACTTCTCTTTCGACCGCGCCATTCTGGTGATGGGCGTATCGGGGGACAAGACGATAGGAGCTATGGCTGAAGAGCTAGCGTCCCTAACTCACCTGCTGATCGCCACCCGCTCGCAGCACCCGCGAGCGGCTGAGCCCGACGCGGTGGCGGCTGTCTTCGCCGCCCAGGGCGTGGCCAGCGAGACCTGCCCTACGGTGGCGACAGCCCTGGATCGAGCCCAGGCCCTGGCGGGGCGCGACGACCTCATCTGTGTGGTGGGCTCGCTGTTTGTGGTGGCGGAGGCGCGGGAGCAGGTGCTGGGCCTGTCGGTGGCAGCCAGCTAGAGCGGCGGGAGCGTGCCATGAGGAACGAGGGAGCAACTATCTTGGACCTGCCTGCCGGCGGGCAGGGGGAGTAGGCCATGCGCGTGCTGGTAGTGGGAGGGGCCGGCTATATCGGCAGCGTGACTGCGGCCGAGTTGCTGGCCGCCGGCCATCGGGTGATAGTCTGCGATAGCCTCATCAGTGGCCACACCGCCGCCGTCTCTGACGAGGCTGAGCTGGTGGTGGGGGATGTCCGCGACCAAGAGATGCTGGTCCGCGTCTTCGCCGACCACCGCATCGATGCCGTCGTCTACTACGGCGGCTTCATCGTCGCCGGCGAGTCGATGAGTGAGCCCGGCCGCTACTTCGCCAACAACATCGGCGGCATCATCTGCCTTCTGAACACCATGCTGGAGTACGACGTGAGACGCTTCGTCTTCAGCTCCAGCGCTGCCGTCTACGGCCAGCCACAGACTGTCCCCATCCCCGAGGACGCGCCCATCAACCCCGTCAACCCCTACGGCGAGTCGAAGGCGGTGGTGGAGCGGCTGCTGCGCTGGTACGATAGCCAGTGCGGCCTGCGCTGCATATCCCTGCGCTACTTCAACGCCGCTGGCGCCACCGCTAGCCTGGGAGAGGACCACCGACCCGAGACCCACCTCATCCCCATCGTCCTTCAGGTGGCCCTGGGCCAGCGAGAGGTCGTCCCCATATATGGTACCGACTACCCCACTCCCGACGGCACCTGCATCCGTGACTACATCCACGTGCTGGACCTGGCTCGCGCTCACGTGCTGGCCCTCGAGCGCCTGAAAGAGGGGAGCGCCGTGTACAACCTGGGCAACGGCCAGGGCTTCTCCAACCTTCAGGTGATCGATACCGCCCGCAAGGTGAGCGGCCAGGCCATCCCCGTGCGAGAGGAGCCGCGGCGGCCGGGCGACCCGCCGTCCTTGGTGGCCTCAGCAGAGAAGGCCCGCCGCGAGCTGGGCTGGCGGCCCCAGTTCCCCACCCTCGAGGAGATCATCGAGAGCGCCTGGCTCTGGCACCGCGAGCACCCCAACGGCTACGGATAATCGCCTAGAGCGGAGTCAGGAAACAGATATGGCGAAAGTCATCGCTTCCTGGAGCGGAGGGAAGGATAGCTGCTTTGCTTGTTACAGGGCTCTGGCGCGGGGCCATGAGGTCTCCTACCTCCTCAATTTCATATCCCGGGAGTTCCGGAGGGTCTCCTTTCACGGGACCAGGGCTCGCCTGATCTCCTGCCAGGCGCAGGCTATCGGGATTCCCCTGGCTCAATACACTGTTCCGCCGGACATGGCTCTCTATGAGCAGCGGTTTAAGAGAGCCGTATCAGCCCTGAAGCGCAAAGGCGTGGAGGGCATGGTTTTTGGCGCTATTTACCTGCAAGAGCACAGGGATTGGATAGAAAGGGTCTGCACGGAGATAGGTATCACACCCATTTTGCCTCTATGGGGCATGACTCCGGAACGCGTGCTCAGTGATTTCGTCCAGGCAGGCTTTGAGGCCATAGTAATTTCAGCCAGGGCGGACATCTTCGGAGAGGAGTGGCTGGGCCGAAGGATAGACCGCAGCTTCCTGTCTGACCTGAAAAAGTTGGGGCAGGAAAAAGAAGTAGATGTCTGTGGTGAGCGGGGGGAGTATCACACTCTCGTGTTGGATGGCCCGTTGTTTCGTAGGCCAATGCAAGCAACATACGGGGTCACGGTGCGGAGGAACGGATACTGGTTCCTTGATATCCCCACCGTGTGAGTGCCAGGGGAACTGGGGCCCACCAGGCGCACGGCGGTAGCTGTTCGTTTTTCCCTTTCTGTGCAGGCTTTCTTTGGACCGATAGCAGTCGCCCTAGAGCTCGATGATGCGGCCTAATATCAGCCTCCCGGCCTAGAGGTAGCCTCTGATGAAGGGCCAGAGGACTCCTCCCGGATACCCTTCAGCACCAGGCCCTCAGGCCTAGCTCAGGGGGAAAGCGGCGACCCGCTCATAGACGGCGCCGCCAGGGCCGAGGATGCTGCGCATCAGACTGAGCTCGCGGATGGTCACGGGTGCGGCGGGCGGCACCTCGATGGCCTTGGCCAGTTCTTTCAGGGGGTGCCTTTCGCCGCTGCCCATGCTGTCCGGCACGCGGGCCAGGGTGAGGTGAGGCGAGAAGGCTCTGCGCTCGGGTGGAAAGCCCAGGGGTTCCAGGGCTTTCTCCACCCGCTGCTGAAGGCGGGCCAGAGGCTCCAGGTCGCCTTGCATGCCCACCCAAACGACGCGAGGGCCACGCCGATCGCCGAAGGTGCCCACCTCCGCCAGCGACAGCGCCAGCGGCGGTATTCCCTGTACCGTGGGGGCCAGTGCCTCGCGGATGGCGGCCACCTTCTCCTGGGGAACCGCCCCCAGGAATTCCAGGGTCAGGTGGACGCCCTCGGGCCGCACCCAGCGCAGGCGTGGCGCCCCCTTCTCGCGTAGCGCCTCCTGCAGGCTGGCCAGTGCCGCCTTCATCTCCGGCGGCAACTCGCAGGCCACGAACAGGCGCAGCGTTGGCTCGCTATCTCTTCCCCTCATGATCCAGCCTCAACAGCCGGCAGGCGTTCTCCCCCAGGACGAGCCGCTTGCCGTTCTCATCATCCCTAAGACCGTCCTCGATGGCTTGTCGTTGGCGCCGCTGCGATATGAGTGGGTAGTCGCTGCCGAACAGAATATGTTCTGCCCCCACCAGTTCGGCAACCCGCCGATAGATCTCCGTGCCGTAGAGGAAAGGGGTGGCCGCCGTATCGGCATAGACATTGGCCAGCGCCTCCCTAACCTCGGGCATGAGAGCATAGAAGGGAAGGCCGCCCGCCCAGTGAGCACCCACCGCCGTGAGCCCCTGATGGCAGCTCACGAATCGATAGAAGGCATCCAGGCCCAGGCCGCTCTTGCCCGGATAGGCGTGGCCCACCGGTTCGCTCACGTGGAAAAGGAGGACGAGGTCGTGGCGGAGGGCCGCCCCGGCCAGGATGTTGCCAGCACCTTCGTCCAGCGAGTAGCCCTGGCTCTCGGGCCGAAGCTCGCCCAGGCCGCGGGCGCCGCCGCGGACGCAGCGCTCGATCTCCGCCAGGGCATCATCCCCGGCCCGCGGCTGGATGACGCAGAAAGGAATGAGCCTCCCGCCGCTGCGGGCTGCCGTCTCCAGCAGGTATTCGTTGTGCTCCCGGCACAGCTCTTGCTCCCACCAGGCAAAGCCCAGGACCACGCTCGTGTCCACCTCCGCTTCCTCCATACTGGCTAGAAGCTCCTCGGCGGTGGCGATTTGGGCCTTGGGGTGGGCGTACATCTGGGCGAAGGCAGAATCGCGGCGCAAATAGTCCTCCCGTCGCTCGCGCACCTGCGGTGGGAAGATGTGGGTGTGGAAGTCGACCACCATGGAGCCATAATAGCATCGGGCCGTAGACATTAGGAAGGGCGATTCTTATAATGACAGTGCCTGTGGGCGGATAGACTGGAGGTGGGGTAAGAGCTCTTGACCCTCGTGAGTAGCGCTTCCCTGAAGGAACTGGAAGCTTTAGCCAAGCGGGTTCGACGCCACATCGTCGAGATGACTGCCGCCGCCGGGTGTGGTCACCCTGGCGGTTCGCTGTCTTGTGTAGAGATCCTGGTGGCCCTGTACGGCCACACCCTCCGCCACGACCCCCAAAACCCGCAGTGGGCAGACCGCGACCGCTTCATCCTGAGCAAGGGGCACGCGGTGCCCGCTCTCTACGCTGTCCTGGCCGAGTGCGGCTATCTGCCGGTAGAGGAGTTGATCACCCTACGCAAGCTGGGTAGTCGCCTTGAGGGGCACGCAGTCGCTGGCAGCCCGCCGGGGGTGGAGATGACATCGGGCTCTCTGGGCATGGGCCTATCCTTCAGCCTTGGTCAGGCCCTGGCGGCCCGCCTGGACGGGAAGGACTATCGCGTCTACTGCCTCCTGGGCGATGGCGACCTGAACGAGGGCCAGACCTGGGAGGCTGCCATGGCCTCCGCCCACCATCAGGTAGACAATCTCACCGCCATCATCGATTACAATCGCATCCAGAACGACGGCTTCTCCGATTACAGCCGCTACGAAGACAAAAGCCGCCCCCAGCGCACGGGCGGCTGGGTGAGCGAGGGAGGCCACACGGTCAACATCATGGACCTTCAGCCCCTGGAGGATAAGTGGCGGGCCTTCGGCTGGCAAGTGCTAGAGACCGACGGCCACGACCTGTCGGCGCTCATCCAAACGCTGGACAAGGCGAAGGGGATTAAGGGGCGACCCACAGTGATCATCGCTCACACTATTAAGGGAAAGGGCGTGAGCTTTATGGAGAACAACCCCGCCTTCCATGGCAAAGCGCCCACGCCGGAGCAGGCTGAAAAGGCCCTGGCGGAGCTGGCCTAGGATGACCACCAAGGCGGCAGCCACTCGCGAGGCCCTGGGGCCCACCCTCGTTCGCCTCTGCCGCGAAGGGCTGGACATCGTGGTGGTGGATGCCGACCTGGGCAGCTCCACCACTGCTCGCCAGTTCGGCAAGGTCTTCCCCGAGCGCTTCTTCCCAGTAGGCGTGGCCGAGCAGAACATGGTGAATGTAGCGGCTGGCCTGGCGGCGGCGGGCAAGACCGTGTTCATTAGCACCTTCGCTGTCTTCGCCCCCGGCCGCTGCTTCGACCAGCTCCGCCTGGGCATCGCCCAGCCTCGCCTGAACGTTAAGCTGGTGGGCAGCCACGCCGGCATC
The DNA here is from genome assembly GCA_964606995.1 of uncultured Dehalococcoidia bacterium. Taxonomy (GTDB): domain Bacteria; phylum Chloroflexota; class Dehalococcoidia; order SM23-28-2; family SM23-28-2; genus SM23-28-2. Next base: position 8,642 of record CAZSHQ010000033.1, read on the forward strand.
GTCACCGGCGAGGACGGCGCCTCCGCTCACGCCATCGATGATCTCTCCCTGACGCTTTCCCTCCCCGGCTTTCGGGTTATTGTGCCCGCCGACGTCGTGGAGGCGGAGCAGGCCATCGAGGTAGCCGCCCGCAACCTCGGCCCCTTCTACGTCCGCTGCGTGCGCCCCAAGATCCCCGTCATCTACAACCAGGGCTATGAGTTCCAGTTGGGCAAGACCCACCTTGCGCGTCCCGGCAAGGACGTAACCGTGATGGCCCTCGGGGTGATGGTCTGGAAGGCCCTGGAGGCGGCCGAGCTTCTCGCCGCGGACGGCATCGACTGCCGCGTTCTCAACATGTCGTCCCTCAAGCCCCTGGATGTGGAGTCGGTGTTGGCAGCGGCTAGAGAGACCGGTGCTATTGTCACCGCCGAGGATCACCTGGTGCACGGCGGCCTGGCTAGCCTCGTGGCTCAGACGCTGGCCCTGCACGAGCCGACGCCCATGGCCTTCATCGGCATGCAGGACCAATACGCCGTTTCCGGTCGCTGGGACGAGCTGCTGGAGCACTACGGCCTCAGCGCCGAGAAGATCGCCGATGCGGCCCGTGGTGTCGTCGCCCGCAAGAAGGGCTAGCCCAAGCCTTCCACTCGCGGCCGTTGGAGCGACATGAGTATCGCCGTTCGGGCCGCCACCCTCTCTCTGATAGTCACCCTGGGGCTGCTGATCCTCAAGCTTACCCTGGGCCTCATCAGCGGTAGCATCGCCGTCCTGTCCGATGCCTTGGACAGCGGCGAGGACCTCTTGGCTGCCGCCGCTGCCCTGTTCAGCGTGCGCATCGCCGCCCGCCCGGCCGACTGGGAGCACCCCTACGGCCACGGCAAAGCGGAGAGCCTCTCGG
>CAZSHQ010000034.1:0-9173 GCA_964606995.1 uncultured Dehalococcoidia bacterium
TCCTGTCCTTGAGAGCGGAGAACTCGTCCGGTACCAGGCCCTCCCTGAGCTGCGGTTCCATCTTCGCGTAGGGTGGATACTCGGAGGAGAGCTCGGGAAGAATAGCGGCCCTGATACCGCCCATCTGGTTCCCGCGACCGGCCACGATGGTCACCTCGAATCCCTCCCGCGCCAGGAACCGGGCCTGCACGTCCATCACGATCTCTACCCCGCCTATGACCGGGGGGCAACTGTAGTGAACGATAGCGGCTTTCATCGGCCAACCTCTGGGACCTATAACCTAGCCTGGCTGAACGCGAGTTATCAGTGTGTATTCTAGAGCCTAGGGCGGCTAGGTCAACCCGTGCTCGCCGATGCAGAAGGGGCTCAAGCCGCAGACTATTTGGGGCACGTTGAAGGAGATTTCGGGCCTCCCTGGTGCTGGCTGCAGGAGTGAGCGGCCAAAGTGTTGTGGTGGCACATCTCCCTTCCAAGGAGAGAGCGCGGGTTCGATTCCCGCTGGCCGCTCCAGCCACCTTCTTGATGTCTTCCTGCAACCGGCCGTCCGCCCTATTTTCGTAGCAGGAGGTCGCGGGTTCGAGTGGCGTCACCCGCTCCAAAGGTTGTTAGACGTCACAACGCATGCGTAGTGAGGGCCGCCCCCGGGCGGTCTCCTGCTTTTCGGGCAGGTCGTCGGGGCTGGCTCATCGGAAGGAACCGAGACTCTTGATCCGGGAGTCGTCGGTTCGAATCCCACCCGGCCCTCCAGGGCCTCGATCCAGTTCGCCAGCCGCGACCACTTCGGCAAGATAGTGGTAGTGCCGGCTTAATCTGCTCACCTTCCGCTATCTGGACGGGAAGCCTATCCTTGAATCGGGCGGGTGCGTGCCGCACGAGTACCCCTGTCGGTTTAACCCGCCGTCGCAGTTGCAGGCGTCGCCCGCGCCATCGTCGCGGTTCGGGCCTTGGGCGTTTGCGGCGGCTATGCAATGGTATAATCGTGCCACGGCAGCCTTGGTACGATGGCAGCGGATGAGGGAGAGCCCGCCCTCAGGACAGGGATCGTTGAGTAGGGACTTTTGGAGAAAGATGAGTCGCGTTGTCTTCGATCATGTGACCAAGCGCTTCGGGGACGTAGTGGCGGTAGCAGACCTCTTCCTGGAGGTGCACGACAAGGAGTTCCTCGTCCTTCTGGGGCCTTCCGGCTGCGGCAAGTCCACTGCCCTGCGACTGGTGGCCGGCCTAGAGAAACCAGCCGAGGGCAACATCATCATCGGCGACCGCATCGTCAACAACGTGGAGGCGAAGAACCGAAACGTAGCGATGGTATTCCAGAACTATGCCCTATTCCCCCACATGTCCGTGTACGACAACATGGCCTTTGGCTTGCGAATGCGGCACATCCCCAGGCGAGAGCGTCACCAGAAGGTGCTGGACGCCGCCCACATGCTTGGCTTGCAGGGTCTGCTGCGGCGAAGGCCAGGAGAACTGTCGGGTGGCCAGCGCCAGCGGGTCGCCCTGGGCCGGGCCATCGTGCGCAACCCTTCGGTCTTTCTCATGGATGAGCCCCTATCCAACCTTGACGCCAAGCTACGCGTCCAGACGCGCCGCGAGCTCATCAAGCTCCACCGCCAGCTGGAGACGACCGTCATCTTTGTGACCCACGATCAGGTGGAGGCCATGACCATGGGGGCGCGCATAGCCATCATCCACGAAGGCGCCCTTCAGCAGGTCGGCGACCCTCAGGAGGTCTACCAGCACCCCGCTAACCTGTTTGTGGCCTCCTTCATCGGCAGCCCGGCCATGAACTTCTTCCACAGCGAGCTCCGATTGCACGATGGCCAGCTAATGGCTCAGAGCGGCGGTGCCCGCTTCCCTCTGGGTGAGGAGCAAGCTCGAGCGTTGGCTGCTCTAGAAGGGGGCAAGGCCATCGTTGGTGTGCGCCCTGAGCACATCCTGTTGGACTGGGAGGCAGAAGAGGGTCCCGAGGCCGGCCTCGATGTGGTCGTCGATACGGTGGAGTCTATGGGGCACGAACAGCACGTCACCTTCTCCGCTGGCGATACCACCGTCGTAGCTCGTCTCGATGCGGGGCGAAGCCTGCGAGAGGGCGAGAGACTCCGACTGAGGATTGACCGAGCGCATATGCACTTCTTCGACCCAGACAGCGGCCAGCGCATAGAGTGAGAACAGGTTAGGCCCGAGCACAAACTCTGCCCGTGGACGCAACGGATGCCACCGCGAACCAACGCTTGCCACTGATAGCCGTGGCACGACGCCAGCTGCAGCGGCTGAGAGGTGTCAACCGCCTGGGGTTCGCCCTCATCTTCCTCATACCCTCGTTGGTCATCTTTGGCGCCTTCGTCTTCTACCCTCTGCTGAAGGCGGTCTACCTCGGCTTTTACGAGACCGACAACTTCGGAAACCAAGGCGACTTCGTTGGGCTGGACCAGTATCGCACCGTCCTGACGTCAGAGTCCTTCCGCCACAGCCTGTGGATCACCTTTCTCTTCGCCCTGTACACGGTGCCGCCGGGCATTCTGCTGGGTCTGGCCCTGGCTCTGCTGGCCAACCAGAAGCTGCCGGGGATATCGATCTTCCGTCTCATGTTCTCCTCGACGGTGGCCACGTCGGTAGCGGTGGCCTCATTGATGTGGCTTACCCTGCTCAACCCCAACGTTGGCCTGCTGACCTACTTCTTGGTCGAGGCGGGTCTGCCCAGGCTTGACTTACTCAATGACCCCGATTGGGCTCTGCCCGCCGTGTCGGCGACCACCGTGTGGATGAGTCTGGGTCTGGCCTTCATCGTGATCCTGGCGGGCCTGCAGACGATTCCCGACGAGCTCTATGAGAGCGCGCGTGTCGAAGGGGCCAGCGGCTGGCGGCTTTTCTGGCACGTGACGCTGCCCATGCTTTCGCCAACGCTTTTCTTCGTGTCGGTCGTGGGCACTATCTTCGCTTTCCAGTCCTTCGGCCAGATCCATATCCTGACCCGAGGTGGCCCCGTGGACGCCACTACCGTTATCGTCTACTCCATCTGGCAGGACGCCTTCCAGCGCTTCGACTACGGGGTAGCCTCGGTGCAGGCCGTAGCCCTCTTCCTGCTGGTGCTAGGCCTGACCGTAGTTCAGCTTCGCTTCTTGGAGCGACGAGTGTTCTATCAGTAGGCCATGAGCGTGGACATAGCAACGCCCGCAAGGAAACGAGGGGTCGAGCGCTATCGGCGCTGGGCGAGCTACGCCTTGCGTTATGCCGTTCTGATAGTGGTGGGAGGCATAGTCGTCTTTCCCATTTACATGACGGTGGTCAACAGCCTGCTATCGTCAACGACCATCATTGCCTGGCCGCCCGAGCTGTTCCCCTTCGATCCGCAGTGGGGCAACTTCAAAAAGGCGCTGGATGAAGTGCCCCTCATGAGGTACATGTTGAACAGCCTTATCATGGCCGGCGTCATCGTTATCGGCCAACTGGTTACCTCCGCCCTTGCCGCCTACGCTTTTGCCTTCCTTCGCTTCCCCGGCCGAACCTTCCTTTTCATCCTTTTCCTCTCCACCCTCATGGTACCCTGGGAGGTCTCCATCGTTCCCAATTTCCAGACCATTCAGAGGCTGGGCTGGCTGGATTCCTACCAGGCGTTGACCGTCCCCTTCCTGGCCACCGGCCTGGGGACATTCCTGTTGCGGCAGCATTTCCTCACCATCCCTCAGGAACTCCGGGACGCCGCTGCCATCGACGGCTACGGCCACATTCGCTTCCTCATTTTCGTGGTGCTGCCGCTTTCGCGGGCGATACTAGCCGCGCTGGCGGTGTTTGGCTTCCTCCAGGCCTGGAACCAGTACCTGTGGCCGCTGCTGGTGACCAACGAGGACAACATGCGCACGGTGCAGATCGGTCTGGCTGCTCTGCGCGGCCGCGAGGTCGACACGTTCAATATAACCATGGCAGCGACAGTCATCTCGGCGCTGCCAATACTGATTATGCTCGTCCTGTTCCAGCGCCAGTTGGTGAGGGGCCTCACCGCTGGTGCTCTCAAAGGCTAGGGGGAGGGATAGCCATGAAGAAGGCTCTGATCTTCTTAGTGCTGCTCATTGTTGCAGCAAGCGTGGCCGCCTGCGGTGGCGAGGAGGAAGGAGAGCCGGTAGACGGAGACGGTGCGACACCAGCGGCGGGGCTGGTGGAGATCACCTTCTGGCACTCCGAGGTCGCCAGCAACCTAGACACCATCCAGCGACTGGCGCGCCGCTTCAACTCCGAGCAGGACGAGGTTAAGGTCAAGATGGCCTTCCAGGGAAACGATGAGGAAACGATGCTCAAGTTCATGGCCACTCTGGGTTCGGGGGACGTGCCAGCCATCATCTACCTGGCCGAGGTCGACGCCCAGAGAGTGATGGATAGCGGGGCGGCAACGCCGGTGCAGGACTTCATCGACCGTGAGGACTATGACCTTTCCGACTTCGATGAGAAGTCCATACAGTACTACACCGTGGACGGCCAGCTCCACGGGATGCCCTTCGCTATTGCCGTCCCCTTGCTGTACTACAACAAGCTGGATTTCAGCGAGGTGGGGCTCGATCCCGAGCAGCCACCCAGCGATCTAGAGGAGTTGCGAGAAGCTTCCCAGAAGCTGGTGGAGCGGGACAGCCACGGCAACATCCTCCGCGCTGGTATCGCCCTTGACATCGATCCCTGGTACTTCGAACTGACCCTGGCGGAGCACGGCGACTTCTATGTGAACAACAGCAACGGCCGCGATGGACGAGCCACCGAGGTTCTCTTCGACGGCCCAACAGGGCAGGCTTTCTTCCGTTGGTGGCACGAGATGATTGAGGAAGGGTTAGCTACCAACGTTGGTCGCAACCCCGGCGGCGACGCTGCTCTCCTGACGATGGGAGTCGGCCGGGCCGCCATGAGTTTCGCCAGCTCACAAGCTCTGCGTTCGGTGGTGGACGTTCTGGAGCGCGGGAACATGGACGTGGAGCTGGGGGTGGGCGCTCAGCCCGGCATTTCTGGCGGCACAGGCCTGCCGGGGGTGTACAGCCGGGGCCTCTGGATCCTGAAGGGACGCCCCGAGGCGGAGCAGGAGGCAGCCTGGAAGTTCATCAAGTGGCTTCTGGAACCGGAACAGCAGGCCGAATGGTACGCTGGCACCGGCCTCCTGCCAGTGCGAATCTCCGCCTACGACCTGCCAGCGGCCCAGAGCGTCATGGTAGAGTACCCACACTTCCGCGTCCCCGTCGAGCTCGTCTTGGAGACGCCGTCGACGCCAGAGTCCCTCGGTCCACTCCTCGGCCCGATCAGGGACGTGCGAGAGGTTGTGGCCACCGCTATCGAGGAGACGGTGGTGGGCTCCAGAGACCCCATCGAGGCCCTCGATGATGCGGCGGCCAAAGCCAATGACATCATACAGAACTACAACCGCCGCCTGGGTGAGTAGCGAGCCACCAGCCCGTGAATGCCGCGGCACGCAAGCGCCCTGATCGCGCCCTCGCCCGCAGCTTCGCCCGTCGCTTTGCCAGGGAGCCCCAAGGTCTGGCCAAAGCACCGGGGCGGGTGAACCTCATCGGTGAGCACACCGACTATAACGAGGGCTTCGTACTGCCCGTGGCCATCGACCGCACGGTGCTCGCCGCCTTCGCTGCTCGTTCGGACGGGCAGGTGCGGGTGTACTCCCTGGAGTTCGACGAAGAGGATAGCTTTGCTCTGGACGATATCGAGCGCCTGAAGGGGGACGTATGGAGCAACTACGTGCGGGGCGTGGCCACTGTGCTCCAGGAGGCGGGATATGGCCTGACAGGCCTGGACATGGCCGTCCAGGGGGACGTGCCGATCGGGTCCGGCCTGGCCTCCTCGGCGGCTCTCGAGGTGGCTGTGCTGGGGGCTTTCCAGCGCGCCGCCGCACTGGCCATAGACCCCCGAGACCAGGCTCTGCTGGCCCAGCGAGCGGAGAACGAATTCGTGGGGGTCAGTTGCGGCATCATGGACCAGATGGCGGCAGTCATGGGCCGTCGCGATCACGCTCTCCTCATCGACTGCCGCAGCCTGGAGACGGAGGCCGTGCCCCTGAACCTGGCCGCCCACGACCTGAAGATCGTGGTGGCCCACACTGGGGTAAGGCGGGCGCTGAGCGATTCCGCCTATAACCAGCGCCGGCAGGAGTGCTCTCGAGCCGTTCAGGTGCTGGCGCAGGTCATTGCCGCCAGACCGGTGGTGCTACGTGACATAACCTCTAAGGACTTGTCTGCTCATCAAGGTAACCTGCCAGACCCGTTGGCTCAACGAGCCAGGCATGTGGTAGGCGAGAACGAGCGGGTGCTGAAGAGCGTGGAGGCCCTGCGGCAGGGCGACCTGCTCAGCTTCGGCGAGCTCCTCCACGCCTCTCACCAGAGCCTGAGCCGCGATTACGAGGTCAGCTCGCCCGAGCTGGATCTGATGGTACAGTTGGCCTGTCGCCTAGAGGGAGTCGTGGGGGCCCGCATGACCGGCGCTGGTTTCGGTGGCTGCACGGTGAACCTGGTGCGCCAGGAGGCCATCGATATCTTTCGAGGGCAAGTGATCGAGGTCTATCGGAGCCGCACGGGCCTGCCCGCCGAGATGCATGTGTGCGAGGCCGTCGACGGCCTGCGAATCATTGCAGGAGCGGATGCCTGAGCAAGTCGTAGTCCGCAAGACTAGATATGGCCTACTGATAGCCAATCGCTGGCTGGAGGTGCGCTGTCGCCTCGACCAGGGCAGGCTGGCCTTCAGAGATCGTTCCGCTGGCCGCACGGTCATCCGTCGTGCCTACGCAGCCGTGCAGCTGGTGGGCGGCGATGTCGTCAGCACCCTGGATAGCGGTTTCAGAGAGGACTACGACGTCCAGCGGCTCAGCGACGTCCACGGCCAGGGCACCACCATCTGCCTGTCTACCCTTCCCGCCCAGCATCGCCCCGGGCTTCGCCTGTTTCTGAGCCTGTACGATACCCAACCCTTCGCCATCATGCGACTGGAGGTGGTCAACGGCACCTCGCAGCCTATAGGCGTGGAAAGCTTCCGGGTGCTGGCCACGCCGACTGCTGGTCGCGGCTGCCTTGGTCTGGGCCGCTCCTACCGCCGCTGGCGGTTCTACAAGCACGGCTGGCAGTCCTGGAGCCCCACGCTGACCCTGAGCTGCGCCCAGGATGACCTGCCGGCGCCCCCGCCGATTGTGGGGCCGTCCTCCGTCGCCGTTCACAAGGGGTGCTTCACCAGCGAGCTCGTGGGCCTGGTGGCTGACCCGACGACCGGCGCTTCACTCCTGGCCGGCTTCGTCACCGCCGCCGATCAGCTCTCCCAGATCCGCCTGGATCTGCCTGACCGCAGGCAGGCGTCCCGCACCCTGTCCGCCATATCCTACGCCGATGGCATCACCGTCACGCCTGGGCAGGGCCTGCTGTCGGAGAAGCTGCTGGTCGACCTGACGGAGTCGCCTCTGGACGCCCTGGCTCGCTACGGTGATGCTCTGGGCCGCCAGATGGGGGCCCTGGGCTGGCAGCACGTGCCCAGCGGCTGGTGCTCCTGGTACTACTACTTCGGCGGCGTGAGCGAAGGGGCGGTGCTGGAGAATCTGGAGTTCCTCGACACTCATCGTGACGAGCTGCCCCTGGACTACATCCAGGTTGACGATGGCTACCAGGCGGACATAGGCGACTGGACGACCATCAACGACAAGTTCCCCCACGGCCTGGCTTGGCTGGCTGAACGTATTCACGACAAGAGGTTCAAGGCTGGCCTTTGGCTGGCTCCCTTCCTGGTCGCATCGACCTCCGCTCTCTACCGCGAGCATCCGGAGTGGATGGTGCGCGATGGCGACGGCAGGCCGGTGGTGGCCATCCGCAACTGGGGCAAGGAGTGCTATGCCCTGGACTGCACCCATCCCGGCGCTCAGGCTTGGCTGGGCCATCTAGCCAAGACGCTGGTAGGCCAATGCCGCTTCGACTATCTGAAGCTGGACTTCATCTACGCTGGCGCTGTGGAGGGCGTGCGATATGACCGCCAGGCCACCCGCGCCCAGGCCTACCGGCGGGGCCTGGAAGCCATCCGCCAGGGGGCCAGCGACGCCTTCATCCTGGGCTGCGGTGCCCCCATCGGCCCGTCCGTCGGCCTGGTCAACGCCCAGCGCATCGGGCCCGACGTAGCGCCCTACTGGCGTGTCCCCAGCGAACTTGCTCCGCCAGACTGGCCCAGCACATCCTTGCCTGCCTGCGAAAACGCCATCCGCAGCGTCCTCACCCGCTTCTGGACGCACGGCCGTCTCTGGCTCAACGACCCCGACTGCCTGCTCGCTCGGGACAGCGAGACCGCCCTCTCCCTCGACGAGGTGCACTCCCTGGCCACTGCCATTGCCCTCAGCGGCGGAATGGTCGTCCTCAGCGATGCCATGCCCAAGCTGCCGCCCGAGCGGTGGCAGATCGCCAGCCTCCTCCTGCCGCCCTACGGCTCCTCGGCGATTCCCCTGGACCTTTTCGAGCGCTCGTTCCCTCGCTTCCTTCGCCTCGCCATCGAGCGTTCCTTCCAGCGGTGGTGGCTCCTGGGCGTGTTCCAGTGGGAGGATGAGCCCAGCGAGGTGACAGTCCCCCTGCCCGCCGAGCCCGTCCACGTCTTCGATTTGTGGCAGGACTGCTACTTCGGTGTGCACCAGCATGAGATTCGCCTCTCGGTCATGCCGCCCCACTCGGCCAAGCTCCTCTCCCTGCGCCCGGCCACCAACGAACCTCAGATAGTATCGAGCACATTCCATTTCAGCCAGGGCGCCGTCGAGATCGAAGACGCCCGCTTTGACGCCGCTCAGCGGGCTCTGACAGTGCGACTGACGCCGCCCGCCAAGAAGCAGGGCGAGGTGATCATCCACGTGCCGCCGCCCTACAGGGAGTGCGGGCTGGAGAGCGATGCGCCCGGAGCGATCATGACTCGCCGCGCCGACGGCCTGCTATCGGTGCGCCTGACCCTTCCTCAGCCGGCGCTGTTCACCGTCTTTTTCGAGAGCTAAACCTGCACCGCCACCATCGGGGGATGTCGGCAACAGCAGCCGCGGTCAGTTTGGCCTAAGGGTGCGCGACCAGTATTATTGAGCGCGACTGAGAGTATGGAGCGGTCGACTTCTGCGCTGATACGGGCAGTGCCCTTCTTCTACGGCTGGTGGGTGGTCATCGCCGCGGGCACCATCATACTCATCGCCA